>JAFMCP010000051.1 GCA_017857705.1 Candidatus Nanopelagicales bacterium | reverse complement strand
GAAGATCGAACCGCCACGGGTACGTTCTCCGAGTTTGATTGGCGGCACAGTTCCGTATAAGCCTCGCGTAAATCTAATTCAACTTGGTCCGCCATTGCCATCTCGCCAAATGCTGCCCTGATTTGCTTACAACGGTCAGAAACCATGTCAGTGTCGTCGGTATCGAGTTCGTGAAGCAGTCGCGCAATGTCTTCGTCTAGCCGACTTTGCTCTTTACTCTTTCGGTACGCGGTGCAGGTCAGTGTGAAACCGGGTGGCACCGGTAACCCAGCGCCTGTCATCTCACCGAGACTGGCTCCCTTTCCACCAACTTCACCTTTTAGCCCTTTCCAATAGCCTTCAAACCACACAATATTTTCTGACATGGTTCTATTCCTTCCCTCGTAATACTGTTGGGAGGGCCCTGCCGCTCAGGCCTGCCCACCAATCTGGGAGTTGATCGAGATCCGGCACCATAACTTCCTGAACTCGATTTCGATATGCGATAAACGCGGAATTCTTCGACATCATGCGGACTATGACTTCTTCCGTGTTATATGGCTCCCCAGGGTCGTAACCAAATGCACTGATAGCAAAGACCCGAATCGGGCCGGAATGCGTGCCGACGATGATCCGTTCACCGGGATATTCGGCCATAATCCGCTGAATCCCAGCCCAAAATCTGCGGACGGTTGCGGACGGTGGCTCGAAATTCAGCATGGGGATTTGAATCCACAATGTTATGGGGTCGGCGCCTCCCGCCTGGGTGCTCCAGAACCGATCCATTTCGACCAGCCACGTCGGCCGGTCGCCCTGAGCCACGCGTTCGTACTTTTCCATTTCCTTTTTATAGAGTCGGAAAGCACCCGTGACATCGCGGAGACCCTCGGGAGTCCACACTTGAAAATTTCTAAACTCTTCCATCGCCGTGACTTCACTGATCTCGGCAGTTCGGTCCCACATGGTCAGACCATCGAGCAACCCCTTTCGAATTCCTTCTGCAGTCTGGCGAGCCCGGTTCGTATCCGCACAAACAATCCGGATGCGTTCACCCTGCTTGATTCCTTTGCTGATGTCGAAGCCGCGTCGGTGAACCTGCCAACTGCCGAGCGGCGTTAAGCCACTCTCCGTTGAGTATCCCTGCGTTTCACCGTGGCGGATAATGTGCACCTGCGTGGTGAGAGTGGCTCCAATTTGCTCCTCTGATTCAGGAACAATTTCCTTGGTTTTGGTGATTTGCGAGTAAGCGTTGGTGACTCCTAAGTCCTGCCCCTCCCATAGAGGCAAGCGCTGCTCTAGTGCGTTCGCACCGCTTAGCCGGTCACGGAAGCGGCGAAGGTAGAGCGGTGTGGATTCCGTTCGTTCTAAATCTAGAGTTTCAGCGGAAGGCGTGAGCATGCTGGCTGCTTCGCGTTCCCTGTACCGCTGCAGGTAGCCAGGAGGATCCGTCCGCTCCATGCGCGGAAGCGGCGCTCTGGCTGCCGGCGGCACTTGAGCGTCAATGTCACGGTTGTTGACGTCATGGGTTGACTCTGATGTGGTCACTGCATCTCCTAACTGTGCACCGTCAGAAACTTTTGGTTCACAACGCCGTCGTAGTAGAAAATTGCACGTCCCATTTCAGCTTCTGTCCACGTGATGGGAGGTTCGTCGTGATCCACGTAGTACCCACCGGTAAAAGTTTCATTTCGGTTTCCAGCGGGGTCGAAGAAATAGAGGCAGTGACCGCGCGTTGCTCCGTGTCGTGTTGGATTCATTTCAATATTTACACCGTGATACGCCAGAACGTCCGCAGCATCACGAATGGCACTCCAGTCCTCAACGTAATACGCGAAATGATGAAGTCCTCGATTTTGCCCGGTCACGAGCGCTATGTCGTGTGATTGGTTTGAGTGCTCCAACCAGGTAGCTACTTGAAAACCATCATCACCCATTACCTGTTCGGTCAAATGAAATCCGAGCACATCCTGCAGGAATTTTGTGTTACCCCCGACGTCTTCACATGTTAAAAAGATGTGGTCGATCCGAGGCGGTGCAATTCCAACGAGACCCAAAGGTTTGGGTGGTGGATTTGTAAGCGGCAATAAATTACCCACTTGATCCATTCCATACATCAATTCCATTTCGTGTCCACTCGGCAACTCGAAGCGGACAGACTCGCCACCCCCTGGGCCTGCCCCATCTCGGGACACCCGGACAACGGCGACACCAGCCTCCTCCAATTTACTCTGGTAGTAATCGAGATCTTGCGAGAATTCCAACTTCCAGCCCATGCGAACAAGTCCGTAAGTGGGGGCGCTGTGCAAAACCACTGAGTGATGCTGATGCTCATCCCAGCACTTAAGATAAACGCGATCGCCTTCGCGATCTGTCTCGAACATGCCAACAACTTCACTGTAATAAGCCGTGGCTAACTCGAGATCCGGAACTCGAATCTCAACGTGCGATAACCGCAAAATTGCCATGTACCGAGTCCTGTCTCAAGTGTGAACGTTCATGAATCGCTGGTTTAGTTCGCCTTCGTAGTAAAAAATTGCACGCCCAATTTGATCTTCGGTCCAGGTGATGGTGGGGAAATCAGGATCAGGGCGATAACCACCGGTAAAAACTTCATTCCGAGTTCCCAGTGGATCAAAGAAATAAATTGTGTTTCCACGAGTAATACCGTGCCTAGTTGGACCAACATCAATTTGAATGCCGTTGTAAGCCAGGACATCAGCTGAACGGCGGACGTGATCCCAATCATCCAACCACCATGCAAAGTGGTGCAGCCCACCATTTTTGCCCGTCACAATTGCCAAATCATGTGGGCTGTGTGAGACCTCCATCCACACCGCAGATTGGTGGCCTTGGCCATCAAGAAGTTGCTCGGTCGTGCGGAAACCAAACACATCCTCAAAAAATTTCGCGGAATCACCCACTTCTTCGGCCGTCACCAACACGTGGTCCAGCCGTGGCGGCGCAATTCCTTTAAGCCCTTCAACCGTCAAGGACGGATTGACTGACGAGGTTGCTCGTCCAACGTGCTCAATGTCGTAGACGAGTTCCATGATCTGACCTGAGGGTGTTTCAAATCGAATTGATTCGCCTTGACCCACATGATCACCCTTTGAAACCCGACGCACGGGGTACCCGTACTTGGTGACCTTGTTTTCAAATTCGCCAAGATCGTCTTCTCGATCCACCTTGAAGGACATTTGCTCGAAACCAACCCGGGGGCCATAAATAAGCCGAAGTGAATGGTGATTGGGTTCATCCCAACATTTCAAGTAAACGGAATTGGCATCACGCTCGGTTTCCAGCATCCCGATAACTTCCGTGTAATAGGCAGTCGCCAGATCCAGATCGGTGACGATGACATCCACGTGTGCCAAACGCTGTAAACCCATGAACTTTCACTTCCTCAGCAGTTGATGTTGTCAATGTCACGTACTGCGGTGCTATTGGGAAGGTAGATGGAAAGTGTCCCGCATGGAAGCACATCGTCCCATATGTAGGAACACTTGCTGCTAGCGTGCGTTTCCATGAGGATTGATTCCGAATCCAGTGCGCCAGCGCCCGAGGACATGCGGGCTGCCATGGCTACGTACGTGAGGGCAACGCATCAGGCTTATCTCGAGGCTTCAGAGTCACTTGCCCCCGCTGATCGCAGCCGCCTCCCCCTTTATTTCACACCTGAATTCACCGTTGCAGCCGTTGGTGCCCAGAACCTTCACATCATTGGCACAACGGAGAACTTGCCAGCGCCGCGGGGACACGAAGTGGTCATTGAGGACAATGTTGGCCAATTGCAGTGGAAGTTACGGTTTTTTGACCCAACGGTCATCCCTGAACTTGGCCTTACTCAACAGTTGGATTCTCCTGAGACGGCGCGGATCCAAGATGCCCTCGGTATTCGGTCAACCGTTTACCACCTCAGCATTCCCCCCGGTGGTGGGCTTAGTGAGCATCACGCCCATCACGCCGGAACCGGCCTCGCGCATTCACACGCCGCGGCAATTCGAGACTTCGAAACAATTTTGGCATTGTCACCGCACCGAAGTGAACTCGTTCTTGAAATGAATTCAGCATTCATCAATGGTTTACCCAATGCTCACACGTTACTTGCACGTGAGATCTTGCCTCAACTAGAAATCGACTCCCAAGATTTCACGGTGGTGCGCAAGGCGCTCATCAAAGCTTTGCGGGGAAATTGACATGACCGAACCAGCAAGGCGCTCCCATTCCACACTTTCGAGTGTGCAAAATGCGGCGCGCCTGCTTAAGGAATATTCCAAGGGGAACCGAGATATTGGTGTGACCGAACTTTCTCGGCGGTTGGGAATAGGCAAGAGCACTGCTCATCGATTAGTAAATACCCTTGCTGCTGAAGGCATTTTAGATCAGGATCCCCACACGGGTGCCTACCGACTCGGCTTAGTCATGTACGAACTCGGAGCCTCGGTCGCATTGCACGCCGACTTGCATGAGGCCTGCAGTCCCGTGATCGATCAGTTACGCAATGCCACAAAGGAGACAGTTCAGGTGGCCGTGCTTGATGGGCGCGAAGTCGTTTACATTGAAAGACGGGAGAGCCCACAAACCCTTCGTCTATTCGGACGCGTTGGATACCGAAATGATGCCCACTGCACGAGTACTGGAAAACTCTTATTGGCAGCATTAACTCCACACACGCTTGAAGCAACTTTGAAGGATTGGAAATTCAAGCCACACACTCCACACACAATTACACAGCTCAATTCATTGCGGGCTGAACTCAGTGAAATACGTAAGCGAGGATGGGCCGAAAACATTAACGAATCCGAAATGGGTGTCGCATCCGTTGCTGCTCCGATTCGAAACGGTATGGGTGAAGTAATTGCGGCCGTATCGGTCGCTGGGCCACTGCAACGAGTTTCCGGTGACTCTATGAAAAGATTCGCGCGCCCCTGTGTTGAGGCTGGCGTAGCAATTAGTCGTCGACTCGGTTACCACGAAAAACCAAAAGGAAGGCAGTCGTGAAAATCACCAATGAGCAGGCCACAAATATGGCCAGGCAACTACTCGATGCCAGGACTTCACTCACTCCGATAGAACCATTTACCGGAAGTGATCCAGAGTTAGGTGTTGCAGACGGGTACGCAATACAACAAGAACTTGTTTCACTATTAATTGCAAATGGTGAAAAAATATCCGGCTACAAATTGGGGCTCACCTCCCTACCCATGCAAAATCTTCTGGGGGTTGACCAACCGGATTTTGGGCCAATATTCGCATCAACCATTTACGGTGACGGAGCAACGGTCTCAGTAAGTGATTTCATTGCCCCGCGCGTCGAAGCGGAAATAGCCGTGGTTTTGGGAGCCGACCTTTCAGGTCCCAACTGCACCGCAGCCACGACACATCAAGCAACCGCCGGATTAATTGCAGCGATTGAGATTGTTGACTCTCGAATTATTGATTGGCGCATTAAAATTGCCGACACGGTTGCCGACTTGGCCAGCAGCGGTGCAATCGCATTAAGTAGCACGGTCATTCCTATTGATGAATGCGATCCGCGGCTTATTGGAATGGTATTCACAAAGAATGGAGACCTAGTTGCAACAGGTGCCGGCGCAGCTGCACTTGGTGGTCCACTCAATGCGGTTGCTTGGCTAGCAAACACATTGGCGCCACTGGGGGTCACTCTCCCTGCCGGGAGCGTGATCATGACGGGTGCACTGCATGCAATGTGCCCTATCGAACGAGGAGATGTCTTCCGGGCGGAATTTTCCCACCTCGGTTCACTAACGCTAAGAATATCTGAATGACCAGCAGACAAGGGAGACACTGAATTATGAGATGCGCGATCATAGGTTCTGGCAATATTGGAACCGATCTGATGGTGAAAATGCTCCGTAGCGATGTCCTAGATCTCGTCGCACTGGTGGGGATTGATCCTGACAGCGACGGTCTAGCCCGAGCAAGAAAAAACGGTATCCAAGCACCGCATACCGGACCTGATTGGGTTCTCGAAAATGCCAGCGACATAGATATGATTTTTGATGCAACCAGTGCCTACGTTCATGTTAGACATTACAAGCAGTACGCAGCGGCCGGAATTACCGCAATTGATTTGACCCCTGCCGCACGTGGTCCAAAGGTCATTCCACCCGTGAATCTCTATGACCACTTAGATGCACCAAATGTCAACTTGGTGACCTGTGGTGGCCAAGCCACAACCCCGATGGTTTACGCGATTCGCCGGGTAATCGACGAACTCCCCTATGCCGAAATGATTTCTACGGTGGCATCAAAATCTGCCGGTCCCGGAACCCGACAAAATATTGATGAATTCACCAAGACGACCTCTACCGCCTTACGCGAAATCGGTGGTGCTACCAAAAGCAAGGCAATTATGGTGCTCAATCCAGCCGAGCCCCCGATCATGATGCGCAACACCGTCTTCGCGGGGATCCCGGATGGCGCCGATCACGCGGCCATCCTCAACTCCATTCATGAGATGGCCGGAGAGGTTTCAAAGTATGTACCGGGTTATCGATTGAAAAATGAGCCAGTGATTGAGGAGGGACCCTTCCACACACCCGGTGGAGTCGTCCCGCATCGCGCTGTCGTTCTTCTTGAAGTTGAAGGCGCAGGTGATTACTTACCCGAATATGCAGGGAATCTGGACATCATGACCGCAGCAGCAATGCGTGTCGGTGAAGCGATCGCGATCTCACGAGCCAGTAGGGAGGCAAGCGCATGACAACACCAGACTTTCGGTTGATTGACTCGACACTCCGTGATGGCTCACACGCAATTAGCCACCAGTACAACCCCGAAGAAGTAGTTGCGATCGTCAAAGGCTTAGATCACGCCGGTGTTCAAGTAATCGAGATTGCTCACGGCGACGGTCTTGGCGGATCTAGTTTCAATTACGGGTTCTCCAAGGTGGACGAGAAGGAACTCATTGCCCAGGCATGCGCAGCCACTACCAACGCAAAAATCGCTTGCCTGCTTCTACCCGGTATCGGATTAGCGGATGACCTCAGGGATGTCAAAGAACTAGGTGTCGGAATGGCACGAATCGCGACGCACTGTACCGAGGCAGACATTAGCGAGCAACACATAAAAACTTCTAAGTCACTGGGTATGGAGACAATTGGTTTCATGATGATGGCACACATGAATAGTCCTGAAGGCCTTGTTGAGGAAGCACTCAAGATGCAGTCGTACGGTGCTGACGCGATCTACTTTGCGGACTCTGCGGGCGCCATGACCACCGAAGATGTTCGTAGGCGCGTCGACGCGCTCGTGAATGCACTGGACATACCCGTCGGTGTTCACGCACACAACAATCTGTCCATGGCGGTCGCAAATTCCATTGCAGCATACGAAGAAGGCGCCACCAACCTCGACGGTACTTCTGCTGGGTTAGGTGCCGGTGCTGGCAACTGTCCAACTGAGATTCTGGCAGCGGTTTCAGACAAGTATGGAATTACCACTGGGGTAAATGTGTTGGCACTGATGGATGTCGCCGAGGAAATTGTTCGGCCACTCATGCCACGTCAACAGGTGATTGACCGAGCTGGACTCATACTCGGATACGCCGGGGTATACGGGTCGTTCCTTCTGCACTCACAGAAAGCGGCAGAACGCTACAACGTGTCGCAAGCTGAAATCCTGCTTGAACTTGGCCGGCGCAAGGTCGTTGGTGGTCAAGAAGACATGATTATCGATGTTGCCCTTGATTTGGCAAAGAAGCACGCGGAGGCAGAAAAGAAATGACAAGTTCGAGTACACCCACACCCCAAGCGCAGCGCCTCATTGATGCTGCTGCAAACCGAGTCGCCACTACAGCGTTAACCGGTGACTTTCCCGATCTCACGGTTGATGCCGCCTACGACATTCAAGCTGAAGTGGTACAGGCACGAATCGATCAGGGCAATGTTGTTGTTGGTGCAAAACTTGGATTGACAAGCGTCGCAAAGCAAAAGCAAATGAATGTATCCGAACCGCTATACGGTTGGCTCACCAACGACATGCAGATTGACACGGGTGCTCCATTAGTCTGCAATAAATTCATTCAGCCTCGTTGCGAACCAGAGATCGCATTCATTCTCGGTGAGGATTTGTCCGGCATCCATGTCTCAGCCGTTCACGTTTTGGCGGCCACTCAGTTTGTATTCGCTGCCGTGGACGTTCTCGATTCACGTTTTGCCGGATATTCATTCACATTGCCCGATGTCGCGGCCGATAATTCCTCATCCGCTGGATTCACCCTCGGAGGAATGGTTGTGGGCATCGATTCACTTGATCTTCGAACACTTGGTTGCACGTTCGAAAAGAACGGGAAGTTGGTTGCCACTGCTTCTGGTGCCGCGGTCCTTGGTCACCCAGCAGCCAGTGTTGCGTGGTTGGTTCGCAAACTAGCCGCTCGAGGCGAAGGATTAAAGGCAGGGCACATTGTGCTTTCTGGCGCACTGACCGAAGCGGTCGCTGTTGAACCCGGTGACAGCATCACCGCTCGATTTGATCAACTGGGTTCAATTGAAGTTTCCTGCATTTAGCACTCACTCTCATCAGTCGATAAACAATTAATCCAAGTGGAAGGTGTCCAATGCCATTTATCCAAGTGACCATTCTTCAGGGTCGAACGATCGCGCAAAAGCACGACCTCATGCGCAAACTCACCGAAGCTGCGGCGGAGGCACTCGGCGGGGATCCACAGCGAATTCGGGTGGCGATTTATGAAGTCACTGCAGACGAATGGGCGATCGGTGGCGAACCCATTTCCGAGTTACGCCCTTCATAGGCTCGCGCAATGCCCTGGCACCAGGCCCTGCGGAATGCAGACTTAACTGACAACTCATTTATTGGCATCTGCGTTGACGCACGCCATGTTCTGGTTTCGCGCAAAGACGGTGAACTCCATGCTGTAACCAACGTGTGCCCACACAATGGCACGTTATTGAGCGGTGGGGTAGTCAAAGGTGGGTGTATCACGTGCCCGGGTCACTTCTGGCGGTTTGATCTAACGACCGGGCAAAAACAAGGTGACCCCAAGACTGTCCTTACTACCTATCCCACCCAAGTTCGTGATGGATGGATTGAAATTAACCTGCCCGAACCCACCACTGCAAAAAGTCTGCGTGAAATTTTGCTCGCAAGCGCTCGCGGCGAGGACGTAAGAGATGAGGTTTCCCTGTGAACAGTTCCCAATATGCCAAAGGACTACTCCTTGATGTCGGTGTTGTCTTTTTTAAATCAGCGTGGGAGATCGCGGACGACTACGAAGTTGCCCGCGGATTACCTGCAGGCACCGTTGTAGGCCGAGGTCCACTCGACCCTGGTGAAGATCAACGCTGGACGCGGTACCTAGAGGGCGAGGCCACCGAAAGGGAGTATTGGTTGGATTTTGCGGCTAGAGCGCAGGCAAACGGTGCACCTCTCGACGGTCACCCAACGATCATGCGCGCCATGTTCCAAACACCGGGGCTGGAGATCATTCGTCCCGAAGCATTAGATCTGGTTCATCGAGTCAAAGATGCTGGGATTCGCTTAGGGATTCTCACAAACGAATTAATGGACTTCCAAGGTCGCAGCTGGGTTGAATCACAAGACTGGTTTCCACTGTTTGACATAATCATTGATTCATCAGAAATTGAGATCCGCAAACCAGACATTCGTGCTTACAACATTGCAATTGAGGCAATGGGACTCTCGGCTTCTGAGATTGTTTTCATTGACGATAACCCCACATACGTCAAGGGTGGGACGGAAGCCGGATTAATTAGCCTTTTACTTGAAGTGACAAAACCTGGAAGGGTATTCGATCAAGCCGCCGAGTACCTCAACGTGTAATTTGCATAACTACAGCTTTGGGCTCAGTGAAAAACTCGCGGCTAAAGTTTCCACCCTCGCGGCCCACTCCTGAGTCACCAATACCGCCGAATGGGGCGCGCAAGTCACGGATAAAAAAGCAGTTCACCCACACGGTTCCCGCCTTTAAATTTTCCGCGACCCGGTGGGCTCGACTTAAGTTTTCAGTGAACACCATGGCGTTGAGTCCGTACGGCGTTGCATTTGCCGCAGTAACTACATCTTCTTCATTATCAAATCGTTGGACGGCAACAACCGGGCCAAAAATTTCCTCTGTGCAAACGCGTGCGGTTGCGGGGGCATCAACGATAATCGTTGGATTCACAAAGAGACCATTCCCAGAGCCGCCTGTCAGGATTCGACCGCCATCAACCTCAACCGTGTCGAAGTAACTTGTCACTTTGTCGTGGTGCACAGAACTTGCCAGTGGCCCAAATTCCGTTGCGGGATCTTTCGGGTCACCGACTTTCATGGACTCGGCCGCTATTTTGTACCGGCGCATGAATTCATCGTAAATTCCATTTTGCACGTAAAGCCGGCTGCCTGCCAAACAGACTTGACCAGCGTTTCGGAAAATTGCCTGCACCGCCCAGTTGACGGCATTGTCCATCTCCGCGTCATCGAAAACAATGTTGGCGCCTTTGCCGCCCAATTCTAAACTGACCGGAATAAGGTTTGCGGCCGCGGCCGCGCTTATGATTCGCCCTGTTGAGGATTCACCTGTGAAGGTAATTCGATCGACAGCGGGGTTGCGTGTCAGTGCCTCACCAACCGAATTCGGTCCGAATCCGTGGACAACGTTTAATACACCCTCGGGAACGCCCGCTTCGAGTGCCAACCTCGCCCAAATGGTGGCTGACGCGGGTGTGTCCTCGGCCGGTTTTAACACCACAGTGTTGCCCCACGCCAACGCAGGGGCGACTTTCCATGTGCTCATCATTAATGGAAAATTCCACGGCGAGATAGCAACAACAACACCAGCGGGGTCGTGGACCGAGTATGCGTGATGACCTGAATCCATTGGGTATGTGTCGGCCATGCTCAAACGGGCATGGTCCGCAAAGAATCTGACATTCCATGAACTCCGAGCGACGTCATGTAGCGCCTGAGTTACCGGCTTGCCCATATCTCGCGTATCGGCGAGGGCCAATTCTTGGGCGTGCTCATCCATCAAGTCAGCCAGACGATGCAAGATTTTCTGGCGCCTTTCATATCCCATCCGTGGCCAAGGACCATGGTCAAATGCCTCGCGTGCCGCTGCAACAGCTTGGTCCGCATCAGCTGCACTACCCAGTGCAACGGTTGCCCACTGCTCCTGTGTGTAAGGGTCAATATCTGGCATTGTGGCGCCATTAATTGAGGGCACTTCCTTGCCAGCGATCACATGTTCAAAAACGTCCATCTACTAAGTCTGCCGTGTATGTCCCGCTATGCGAATCAAACACTGAGGTCTTCCCGTCAAGCGGGACACGTTTATCTGCGAAAGTACTTAGTTCTCGATCACGGAATCGGGAATCGGGTAGAGGATCGGACCCCGCCGACCTTGATCATCTCCGCACTTCACTCGAGGTGACCGCTCACATTTCGCAGATGTAGCAGGAGGCGAGCCACTGGGGATTCGAACCCCCGCTGTAATCACTGGCATTGCCTTGTACAACTAGGAACCCTCAGCCTGATTCTTCGTCTTCGCTTTGATCACGCACCAACAAAACCGAACTTTTCGAGTGGTGTGCAATTGCGCTCGCAACTGATCCCACCTTCATGCGCGGTAGTCCGGTCAGACCCTTGGTTCCCATGACAATAAGTTGCGCCTCTATTTGTT
>JAFMCP010000005.1 GCA_017857705.1 Candidatus Nanopelagicales bacterium | reverse complement strand
CATATTCTCAATGAGCGGCGGCATCCCAGTTCAGCCCAGTTCCCACGTTTACGTCTAGGGGAACCAGTAACGAGGCGGCTGAACTCATTTGTTCCCGCACAAGCTCACTCACCTGCTCTCGCTCCCCCTGTGCCACTTCGAGTACCAGTTCGTCATGGACCTGAAGGAGGAGCCGGGACTTCAATTGAGCATCCCGCAAGGCTTGATCCACCTTCAACATTGCGATTTTCACAATATCGGCGGCACTTCCTTGAATGGGGGCGTTGAGGGCCATCCGTTCGGCAATTTCACGCCTTTGTCGATTGTCACTGACCAGGTCAGGCAGCTTTCGACGTCTGCCGTACATAGTTTCTGTGTAAAGCTTCTTTCGGGCTATTTCAACAACTTCAGCAAGATAGGAGCGAATTCCGCCAAATCTACGAAAGTAATCATCCATCATGATGCTGGCGTCTCCGGTTGAAATATCGAGTTGGGCTGCCAAGCCATAAGGGGACAACCCATAGGCCAACCCATAAGACATAGCCTTAATCTGGCGTCGCATGTCCGGGGTCACTTCACTGACGTCGAAAACCTTGCGGGCAACGGTGTTATGCAGATCCTCACCCGATTTAAAGGCTTCGATCAAAGCTTCGTCGTGGGACAAATGAGCCATGATTCGCAATTCGATTTGACTGTAATCCGCTGTCAATAAACATTCGTAGCCCTCGCCCACAACGAATGCAGCTCGAATACGTCGACCGGCTTCTGTTCGAACGGGAATATTTTGCAAGTTGGGATCTATGGAAGATAGGCGACCAGTTGCCGCAACGGTTTGGCGAAAAGTCGTGTGGATACGGCCACGTGGATCAACCAGTGGGATAAGGCTTTCCACAGTTTGCCGAAGCTTGGTGTCCTCGCGCCACGTTAAAAGGTGTTCAAGTAGCGGGTCACTCGTCTGGGCATAGAGATTGGTGAGGGCCTCCGCATCGGTGGTATAACCGGTTTTAATCTTCTTGGTTTTAGGGAGATTCCGTTCATTAAAAAGGACTTCTTGTAACTGCTTGGGTGATGCTAAATTGAAGGAGTGTCCCACCAATTCAAAACTTGCCGCTTCCGCTTCACGCATTTGGTTGCCAAATTCCACTGAAAGACTCTCCAGCGATTGTGAGTCCACCGCAATTCCCACGTGCTCCATTTGCGCTAGTGCAACCTCAGTTGGAATTTCCATATCAACAAGAAGAGCTGTCAATCGCAGTTCCTCGAGTTTCGCCGACAAGACAAGTCCGAGTTCCCAGATTAATTGGGCTGTCTGAACTAAGTTCGAACTCGAATCGATATCCCCAAACATGGACAGTTGATCTACTGGTTCATCTAGGCTTCGACCAAGTTCGCGCTGAACCAGGTCCACAAGTTCATAAGACCTGTGACCTGGGTCGATTAAGTAACCTGCCAACACAGTGTCCATATGAATCTTAATTTCACAGATGTCTATTCCCGAACTAGCCAAGGCCCACAGAAGTGACTTTCCGTCATGAATTGTTTTTTCATTGGGGCAGGTTGCCAGCCAATTCATGACACTGGGCAAATCTTCTGGTGGAATTGAGTTCAGCACATGAACCTGATTATGAGAACAGACGGCGAGGTCGCTAATGAATCCAGAGCCTCGACTAAATTCACCCTGAACTGCAATAGAAACTGGACCTTGCAACGAAACTAAATCCGCGACTACGGCATCAGGGAATATCTCACGCTCAATCGCTAGCGCGGGTGTGCTCGTCACGGCACTCTTTTGCTGATCTCCAGCGGTCGCATTTGCGCCTCCTAACTTTTCAACCCTGCTGCGTAGTGCGGAGAATTGCAGGGTGTCAAAGAGTTGATACACATCACCCAGATCGAAAGATTTGCGAGCCAGTTCTTCCACTGTGAGTTCCAGGGGAACATCGCGCACGAGTTCGGTGATTCTGCGGTTGAGGAGTACCTGCGACAGGTTTTCACGGAGCGAGTCCCCAACCTTGCCCGTCACGCTGTCAGCTTTTTCGACCAATGCACTCAAATTTCCATACTCATTGATCCATTTTTGAGCGGTTTTCTCACCAACACCAGGTATTCCCGGGAGATTGTCGCTGGGATCCCCGCGCAGAGCGGCAAAATCTGGGTACTGCGCAGGAGTCAACTTGTATTTTTCCTCGATAGTGTCCTCTGTCATTACTGCAAGGTTAGAAACACCTTTTTTGGGGTAAAGAACCGTAACTAATGGGGAAACAAGAGCGAATGAATCTCGGTCGCCGGTCACAATTTCAGTGGCGAACCCAGCGGCGCTGGCTTGGGTTGCAAGAGTGGCGATGAGGTCATCGGCTTCGTATCCATCTTTTTCTAAGCGTCGGATCGCCATCGCGTCTAATACTTCTTTGATTAACTCGACCTGTCCCTTGAATTCCTCCGGTGACTTCGAACGGGTCGCTTTGTATTCGGGGAAAATATCAGTGCGAAAACTCTTCCGGGATACATCAAAGGCGACAGCCACATGCGTCGGGTCGTATGACTTCAGCAAGTTGATCAACATGGAAGTAAACCCGTAGACCGCATTAGTTGGTTGACCGGTACTGGTGGAGAAGTTGTCAGCGGGCAAGGCGAAAAAAGCCCGGTAGGCCATCGAGTGTCCATCGATAAGAAGTAGTCGATTGTCAGCCACTATCAGATACTAGTTGCTCGTCTACACAATAGGATTTCTCACTATGTCAAACATGAGCGATCCACAATCAAGAGATATCACCGCTGAAGTTCAGTCGATTGGGATGGGTGCCCTGGGTGAACGAATGGGTATCACACTGGTGAGCGCATCAATTGATTCGGAAGGGCTGGCAACGATTCGTGCAACTATGCCCGTTGAAGGCAACACACAGCCGTACGGGCTATTACATGGTGGGGCGAGCGCTGTCTTGGCAGAAACTCTGGGTTCAATAGCCTCAGGAATCACCGCCTTTAACCGAATTGGGGAAGGGACCCTTGTGGTCGGAATTGATTTAAATTGCACCCACCACAAAGCAGCCCGCGACGGAGTAGTCACGGGTGTCGCTCACATGATCAGTGCCGGTAACACAATGCTGTCAAGTGAAATTGTGATCACCAATGCCCAGGGCGAGCGGATATGCACATCACGGCTGACGGCAATGGCACGCAAGCCACGCACGTGACACTTCTCAGAACGCTGCTCAGAACACAGCCCAGATCTATTCACGAGACATTTTGCAGCAAAGACTCACAAGTGGGTAACAATCACGTATTTATCACGCATACTCCTGTGAATCCCGACTCAATGGCGGTAGGGTTCCCCGAGTCTCGCAGGTGCTTTGGCTCTCGCGACACGACGCAGGTCAATTTCATGTTCAACGATTCAGACCCGGAGGTAGCTTCACGTGCTTAGACGCGTCCGACTCGCACTGGGAGTCCTTCTCCTCACTTCCGTCGCTTTTCTCGTCTCTGGTGGACTTTCCCCAGCCACTGCAGCGGACACGACAATAACGGGAACATTGACAAGCCCGTCCGGCATTGCCGTCACCGGGGTCGTAATCACCGCAACTGGAGCCGACGGAGTGAGCGTTTCTGGAACCTCAGATGAAAAAGGGGTCTTCGTCATACCGCTTCCAGCCGGGGGCAGTTATACGGTGGAGCTTGATGTAACCACCCTCCCAGAGGGAATCACACTCAACAATGAAGCCGATGCAAGCCGATCGCTACTGGTGCTGGGCGGTGAAAAAAGGATTATCATTGGCCTTTCCGAGGGTGGCGAGTCGGGAATTGTCACGGAAAGTTCCGGAACCGCTGAGCGCGTTGTTCAACTTTTCCTTGATGGAATCCTCTACGGGCTGGTCATTGCACTTGGCGCTGTCGGCCTGAACCTTGTCTTTGGCACAACCGGTTTGACCAACTTCTCCCATGGCGAACTGCTTTCTTTAGGTGCATTCACCGCCTTGACCTTTAATACTGCTGGCCTCAACATCATTATCGCCGCACCAATTGCCATAGTTTTTGCTGCTTTTGTGTATGGATGGGGCCAAAACCGAATTTTGTGGCGACCTTTGCGTCGTCGCAAGACGGGCCTGATTGCTGCGATGATCGTCAGCATTGGTTTAGCGATCTTCCTTCGTTACACCCTTGTTCTCTTCTTCGGTGGGGCTCCTGAAAGCTACAAGCAATTCGCTGGACAACCAGGAATCGCCCTGGGGCCGTTCAACACCACCCCGAAAGCACTCATTCTTGGGGCTCTCGCGATTCTCGCCCTCGCTGCAACGGTTGTTTGGCTTCAACGTTCACGAATTGGCAAGGCTACCCGAGCAGTTTCCGACAACCCCGCACTTGCCTCAGCGACAGGTATTGACGTTGAACGCGTCATCTCCGTTGTATGGATCATTGGCGCTGGTCTTGCAGCATTCGCCGGTATCTACCTTGGATTGACTCAAAACACGGTCTGGAACATGGGTCAACGGATCTTGCTGGTGCTATTCGCCGCCGTCATTTTAGGTGGCCTAGGTACTATTTATGGTGCCATTGTTGGCGCCATGGTGGTAGGAATCTTCATTCAAATGACAACACTGGTTATTCCCACCGAAATGAAAACAGTCGGCGCCCTGTTCTTGATGATTCTGATTCTGTTGGTGAGGCCTCAAGGATTACTTGGACGTAAAGAAAGGGTGGGTTGATCAGCATGGATTTTGGTCAAATTTTCACTCTCACCATCACTCAAGCATTTGGTGTCACTGCGCTGATCTACTTGTTCGCGGCAATTGGACTCAACATCCAATTTGGATATACCGGTTTGCTTAACTTTGGACAGGTTGCATTCGTTGCGGCTGGCGCTTATTCAGTAGGCGTTATTGTTCTCACCTTCGATTTAAGTTTATGGCTCTCAATTGTCGTAGCCCTCATTACTTCAACCATTTTGGCACTTCTGTTGGGCATACCCACACTGCGCCTGCGAGCGGACTACCTAGCAATCGTCACCATTGCTGCCAGCGAGTTACTGCGTCTACTTGTGCGATCAATTGCCTTCAAGGACGTTTTCGGTGGAGCTCAGGGCCTCAATGGAAAACTCGGTCAGGAATTCCATGACCTCAATCCCCTGCCGGCAGATTTCACTCTCCCAGTCCTTAGTTGGAGCCGCCAAGACCTTTGGGTTGTCATCGTCGGCTGGAGTCTGGCACTGCTTTTCACCCTGTTCGTTTGGGGACTGGTGCGCAGTCCATGGGGTCGAGTAGTCAAGGGAATTCGCGAAGATGAGGACGCTGTTGTCTCACTAGGTAAAAACGTTTTCGTTTACAAATTGCAGGCACTCGTGATTGGTGGTGGCATAGCGGCCTTCGGTGGAATTTTGTGGGCTGTCGCGAAGCAATCCGTGCAACCGGACACGTTCCAGCCGGACTTCACCTTCTTCGTGTTCACGATCCTGCTATTGGGAGGTGCGGCTCGCGTATTCGGTCCAATTGCCGGAACTGTAATTTTCTGGTTCCTGCTGGCGGGCTTCGGAGAGGTTTTGAGTTCATTGATCAACAACGGTTACATCGACTTCCTCACCGCAACCGATGTCGGATCAATCCGTTTCATGCTCATGGGTCTTGGACTAATGCTCCTCATGATCTTCAGACCACAAGGAATATTCGGCGACCGAAGGGAGTTGGCACTCGATGCACGCTAACACCGAAAATACGGCACCGGGTCGCGCCGCTGCCTATAACGCATTACGCGATGTGGCCCAAGTTCCGGGTTCACCAAAGCCAGACCCCATTTTGATTGCCGATCACGTGAGTCGCCAATTCGGTGGACTAAAGGCAGTCGATGTCGCCCATGTCGAGATCCAGCGAGGTTCTATAACCGCCCTAATCGGCCCAAATGGAGCGGGTAAGACAACACTGTTCAATCTGTTGACCGGGTTTGATAAGCCAGATACTGGTCAGTGGACTCTCAACACGAAGCCCATCGCAGGAAAGGCACCATACCGACTCGCACGAATGGGAATGGTTCGCACTTTCCAGTTGACCAAAGCGCTATCTCGCATGACCGTTATGGACAATATGCTGCTGGGGGCTAACGGTCAAAGTGGTGAGAGAGTATTCAACGCCCTGCTCCCCTTTACCTGGAAAGCCCAAGAGCGAGCAAACGCCGAACGTGCCATGGAACTCCTGGGAAGATTCAACCTGGATACCAAAATCGATGACTTTGCCGGATCACTTTCCGGAGGTCAACGCAAACTGCTTGAGATGGCGCGGGCTCTGATGGTCGGACCGGAAATTGTGATGCTTGATGAACCAATGGCTGGTGTGAACCCAGCACTAACCCAGAGTCTTCTCGGTCATATTAAAAACATCCGTGAAGAAGGTACAACGGTACTCTTTGTTGAGCATGACATGGACATGGTGCACGACATCAGTGACTGGGTGATTGTCATGGCCCAGGGCCAAGTTATCGCTGAAGGTCCCCCCGATGCCGTTATGAAGGACCCACAGGTCATTGAGGCCTACTTGGGCTCTCGCCACGGGAGTGCCCTTACAGCTGACGGCACCTCACTCACTGCCGATTCCCAAGGAGGAAACACATGACATTCAGTGAACCGAGCGATCTGCCCACAATCGATAGTCCTGATGGCGCACACGAGTTTGAGTCAGAAATTGATATCAATGCTTCTCAGCGTACCGAGGCAACTCCCGCGACTGCAGCCCAAATTCACGAGGCAGAGTCGCTAGGAGCGCTCATTAGGGCCGACAAACTAATTGCTGGATACTTCCCCGGAGTCAATATCCTCAATGAGGCCGATCTCTATGCTCACGAAGGCGAATTAGTCGGGATTATCGGGCCGAACGGAGCCGGCAAGTCAACACTACTCAAAGCGCTCTTTGGCCTAGTTCATATCAATTCCGGTGCCGTAACCTTGCGCACCGAAGATATTACCAACCTGAGAGCAGACCAATTGGTGAAACGTGGTGTTGGTTTTGTTCCCCAAAACAACAATGTGTTCCCCTCCCTCACGATCGAGGAGAACATGCAGATGGGGGCCTTCCAGGACCCGAAATCATTTCCTGAACGTTTTGATGCGGTTGTAGATCTTTTCCCCACTCTGGGAACCCGTCGCAAGCAGCGCGCCGGATCCTTGTCCGGCGGGGAACGCCAGATGGTCGCAATGGGCCGTGCCCTCATGATGGCTCCCAGCGTTCTACTCCTTGATGAGCCCAGTGCCGGACTAAGCCCGGCCCTACAGGACGAGGTTTTCGTCCGGGTTAAGGAAATCAATGCCACCGGCGTCACCGTAATCATTGTTGAGCAAAATGCCGCTCGATGCCTGCAGATAGTCGACCGCGGATATGTGCTCGACCAAGGACAGAACGCCTACACGGGCACCGGGCAATCCCTCGCTAACGACCCCAAGGTCATCGAGCTCTACTTGGGAACGCTGGCTAAGGCATAAACATCTAACAAACTCAAAAAGGTCCCGATCCCCTCTTGGGGGTCGGGACCTTTTCGTGATCGAGATGGGCCGGACAAAACAATAACTGTGGCCCCGCGCCTTTCGGTGCGGGGCCACAGTTTGTACTGCTAGCGAGTTGCTATTACGGCAGTGGGACCACTGCGGTCACTGAGCCGATTTCGGCAAACTCAGTGTTCGAGCTGTACTCGTTGATTGAGATGGTGCCCTCAAGGAGATCGCCGTATTCGTTGAAGTCAACGCCTCCGGTGACTCCCTCGTAGTCGATCTCAGTCCCTGCGTCAAGAAGAGCAACGCAATCGGCGTAGGTGGTGCACTTTTCCCCACCGTTACCGGCAACTTCTGGGAGGGCTGCTGCGATTTTGACGCCGTCAGCACAGCCAGCCTTGTGAGCGGCCAGGGCAATTACCATGGTTGCGTCATAGGACTGTGGACCATAGCTGAAGTCCGTTAGGGCTGGATCAAATGCAAGCAGACGCTCGTTGAAAGTCGTGAGGTCTACTGAACCTGAAGGGACGGTACCTACGGTGCCATCCATTGTGCCGGCTGGGAAGTCAGCAAACGCGGTGGTGGAAAGGTTTCCATCAACCAAGTAAAGCTGAAGGTCGCCTGGGCCAACACCCTGCTTGATCATTTCCTGAACGAACTTTACGGTCTCTTCGAAGCCAATGACTGCAACTGCTTCTGGGCCACTAGCTTTGATTTCCGCAACTTCAGCCTCAAATGAGGGTGCAGCTGGGTCATAAAGGAGTTCCTTTGTCAGCGTTCCACCGGCTTCTACGAAGTTCTTGACCGTTGCGGCTGCAAGTCCTTCACCGTATGGATCCTGTCGAGCAACGACAGCCAACTTGGTGATTCCGGCGTCGACTGCGCTCTGCGCAATAACGGCACCCTGAAGCACATCAGATGGCGAGTTGCGGAAGTACAGACCGTTGTCTGGGTAGGTGGTCAGTACTGGAGCTGTGTTGGCTGGTGAGAACTGCACAACACCATTGGAAGTGATCTTGTCGATTACTGTCAAGGAAACACCCGATGATGCGGCACCAATAATTGCATTCACGCCCTGTGCGAGCTGGGAATCAACCGTCTGGCTTGCAATATCTGTTGTTGTGTCGCCTGAGTCACCCTCAATGTAGGTAACTGGTGAACCGAGAACGCCGCCTGCGGCGTCGATCTCTTCAAGTGCTAATTCAACGCCGGCAAACTCTGGTGGGCCGAGGAATGCAAGGTCACCTGTTGCTGGGAGCATCGTTCCCAAAACCAAAGATGTGCTTGTGCACTCATCTGTTGCTTCTTCTTCGACGGTTGCCTCGGCTGAGGTTTCTTCTGCGGTTGCGCTGGCCGTGGTATCTTCGCTGTCACTGCTACAAGCAGCAAGAGCGAGGGATGCCGCACCCAACACAGCCACGGTCTTAAGGACCATAGTGCGCTTCATGCATTCTCCTTGAATAAACGAAAGTGACAGCGACTGCTGTAACTATTTTGAGGTCGGTAACCCGAACCCGGGCCCTAGACTATTTGAAACTCAGGTTCAATTAAAGGCTCGGGACCGCAATTTCGGACTTCGTGATAGGAATGTGACCTGTGTAACATTAGTGTAACTAGCTACAGGGGTGTTTCATCCACTTTCGCCATGATTTTCGCGGCTGTTTCCGCAATGGTCAGCCGGTCGTCCATCGCTGCCCTCCGCAAGAGTCTGAAGGCGTCTTCCTCACTCATCCCCAAGGATTGCAGATGTTGTTTTGCCCGATCCACGACTCCAGTGGAGTGATTTCGATTCCTCAGACGCGCCAGTTCAGCATTCACGTCTTTGAATTGCTGCCAGCGGGCATAGGCAAGAACTAAGGCCGCACGTACCTCAACGCCTGTGAAGGGCTTCACCAGGTAGCCAAAGGTTCCCGCTGCAGCAGCGCTCGTCACAAGGTCAGTCTGCGAAAATGCGCTAAGGAGAACAACAGGGGCCAACTCTTGTGAAATAATTTCCGTAGCGGCGCTTATCCCATCACGCACCGGCATCGAGATATCCATCAAGACAATGTCTGGTCTTAATGCTTTAGTGGCATCTACGGCTAACTGACCATTGCTGACAGCACCAACAACATCCATGCCGAGTTCGGCGAGGGTCTCAGCCAGATCGAGCCTGATCAGGGTTTCGTCCTCCGCAATCAGCACGCGTAGAGCGGGCAAAGAACCAGCGCCCTGTTGTTCCATCTGACTGCGCATAGGGCAAGGCTAGGACGTCGCGGTGCATCGGTAGGGTTATCCCCCCTAGCCCCGGTATCCCAACCGGTAGAGGAAGCGGTCTCAAACACCGTCCAGTGTGGGTTCGAATCCCACCCGGGGCACATAATGCCAATATGGATTTACGCTCGAAGTTCACGGCGGTAGCGTGTGTAGTTGCACTCGCTGTCGGATTTACAGGCTGTTCCAGTGAACCCGAAGCGGTTCAATCGAGGGATCTCGGAGACCGATTTGAATCATCTAATCCAACAGATAATTTTTTAGACGATGGCTCGGGCAATGAACTCGAAGTAGGAACTGACTTACCTCTCCCGGCAAATTGGCCACAAGGTGTCCCGACACCGAACGGCACTTTAATTGCGGTTTCGGTTATTGATAAACGCACAGCGGTCGCGACGTGGACTGTGCAAGGTGATGTATTCACGACTCAAGAGGGCTTTCTTAGTGAATTTGATTCAACGTTCACCGTCGAGCCTCTTGCAGATTTATCAACAGACACGATTGCCGTTTACGGCGTTATAGGTAATGGCTATGACATTACGGTTAGTGCGACCCTGGGAGAGCGATCAAGTGACCCCGGAGAAATCACCCTGCTGGTCAATCCAAGTCTCTAGCCAGTTTGGGCTGATGACTCCAAGGTTCGTGAAACCGCTCCCAAAACACCGTGCACAAAAGAACTGGAATCATCCGTTGACAAACTTTGTGCCAATTCCACGGCTTGGCTCACGACAACTGCATGGGGGGTCTCTGGCATAAACAACAATTCAGCCACTGATACTCGCAAGATGGCGCGGTCTACGTCGGGCATTCGCTCCAAACTCCACCCCTGCGCATTGGCGATTATCTCGCTATCGATCTTCAATTGATTCGATGCAATAAAATTCACGAGCTCGACAGCATACGTGTTGAGTTCTGGGTCCCCATCGCTCTCACGTCGGCGAATATGTTCACCCAACACCATTGAAATCGGCACTTCTTTTGACTCGGCTTCGAAAATAATGTCCAAAGCACGCTTGCGGGCTTTTCCGCGCGCTGACATTAGTCGTTCACGCGACCAAGATATGAACCATCGCGTGTATCCACCTTGACTTTTGTATTGGAATCAATGAACAGGGGAACCTGAATTTCAGCGCCCGTCTCCAACGTGGCGGGTTTGGTCCCACCGCTTGAGCGGTCCCCTTGCAGCCCTGGCTCGGTGTATGTGAGCATGATTTCAACGGATGCGGGTAAATCGACGATTATCGGGTTTCCCTCGTGGATGGCGACCTGAACCGTTTGGTTTTCCAAGAGATACTTCGAACTTTCTCCCACAATTGAATCAGGTACTGGGAATTGTTCATAGGAATTATTGTCCATGAACACCCAACTATCCCCATCACGGTAGAGATACTGCATATCTCGGCGGTCAACTGAAGCTGTTTCTACTTTAACTCCAGCGTTGAATGTTTTATCAACAACCTTGCCCGTGAGCACATTCTTCAATTTGCTACGAACGAATGCCCCACCCTTGCCAGGCTTCACATGCTGAAAGTCGATAACCGTCCACAGCTGTCCGTCAATATTGAGGACGACTCCATTTTTCAAGTCATTACTGGTTGCCACCAAGGTGCCCTATCTCTATTTCAAACATTAATCGAACAATTTTCAGCCACAATTACGACAATCAAAAAATCTACCGATTTTGCTGCTAGGCCTTGGACAACAATAGTCTCGAAAGCGCTTGCAAGGCCAACAGGTAGGAATCCACGCCAAAACCGGCAATCACCCCGGTCGCACTAGGGGTAATAACTGAATGGTGTCGGAATTCTTCTCGTGCACCCGGGTTGCTGAGATGAACTTCAATCAGGGGCTCCCCAAGCATGGCGCAGGCATCAGCGATGGCGTACGAGTAATGCGTAAATGCCGCGGGATTCATAATCACTGGCAATTGCGAGTCGGCCGCAAAATGTAACCAGTCAATAATCTCGCTTTCGCTGTTGCTTTGGCGGATATCAACCTCGAACCCCAACTCAAGTGCCTTCTCTGAAATAGCACCTGCAAGTTCAGAGTAAGAAAGGGTTCCGTAAATCTCGGGCTCCCTGCTGCCCAGTCGATTCAGATTCGGTCCATTAATGACCAAGACCCGTTGCACCATGGCGCAACCTTACTAAAACATGAAACGCATTCGCCTAAGACAGGTTGCTGTAGGCCGAAAAAAGAAGCGAAGGATCGGGTCCTTCTAAGATTGCCGGCTTTCCGATGCCATCAAGAACAACAAAACGCAAGAGATCCCCCCGAGCCTTCTTGTCCACCTTCATGGTTGAGAGCAGTGGCTCCCAGCGTCCCGCTGGATAAGTCGTGGGAAGCCCGATCACTTCGAGAACATCTCGATGCACCTGAAGGTCGGCGTCTGACAATCGACCAGCGATATTCGCCAACTCTGCGACGAACATGATTCCGACAGAAACGGCAGCACCATGGCGCCATCGGTAATTCTCAAATTTCTCCACGGCATGTCCAAACGTGTGACCGTAATTGAGCACCTCGCGACCTAGATCTGGGCCACCCTGCTCGGTGAAATCTCGAGAGACAACTGCTGCCTTTACCGCGATCGCGCGTTCAATCAGAGAAGTCACGATTTCTTGTTCCGGGTCGAAACAGTTTTCTCGCTGGGACAAGATAGTTTCCAAAATACTAGGATCACTCGTCAAGCCCACTTTGGCGACCTCAGCCAGGCCCGCCCGAAGATCATTTTCTGGCAGTGAACTCAATGCATTGACGTCAATGACTACCAAACTTGGACTGTGGAATGCACCTACAAGATTCTTTCCGGCGTCGGTGTTAATACCCGTTTTGCCACCGACGGCTGCATCTACCATTCCTAGTAACGTGGTCGGGACCGCAATCCAGGCGATTCCCCTCAACCAGGTCGCGGCGACAAAGCCGGCGAGGTCTGTTGTGGCTCCCCCACCCAATCCGATGATCATGTCAGAACGTGTGAACTCCGATGCGCCCAGAGCATCCCAACAGTATTCAAGTACTGCTGCAGTTTTGGATTCTTCCGCCTCAGGGACTTCGATGAGAACGACTCGACGACCTGACCCCTCCAATTCAACTTGAAGTGACTCAGCGCTCACCCTCAACGCGATGGGGTAAATGATCCCAACGCGAGTGGCTGTTGAAACCGCTTCATTTATTTCGCCAAGGAGGCCTCGGCCAATATGTACGTCGTAACTGTGCTCTGCGTTGACCGTGATACTTAGCATTGGACACCATTCGTGAGCAGGTTGGAAATCTGCTCGGCCAGTTGTTGTGGATCCAGAGTGTTTGCATCAATCCGATGCGTAGCAAGGCTTTCATAAATCGGGGTTCGGGTTTCCAGTAACGAGACCAGATTTGCTCGCACATTTCCGACCAGTAATGGTCTGGGTGCTGAAAGGCCAGCTCGGCGAAAGGCAATTGAACTACTCACTTCAAGCCAAAAGATAGGGGCATTGCTTTTCTTCAATTCACTGGCAGTGTCAGAGTTCATTACAGCACCACCACCGAGTGATAAAACACCGTCAAACCCCCTGACGGCCTTTGTGATTGCGTGGTGCTCCCATTCACGGAAAACCGACTCACCTTGTGTGACAAAAATGTCAGAAACACTTTGACCATGAGCAGCTTCTACAAGTTGATCTGAATCTGCAAATTCACAGCCAAGTTCACGGGCAAGACTCGCACCTACCGTGGTCTTGCCGGCACCTGGCGCGCCAATCAGAATTGCTCGTGGGGTCATCGAAAAAACCTAGTTAACCAATGGAGCAATTTTAATTGCGAGATTTTCGAGGTAACTCGCAATATTGCGTTGACATTCACCCAAAGAATCCCCGCCAAATTTATCCAAGATCGCCTCGGCAAGAACGAGAGCAACCATTGCCTCAGCGACAATTCCTGCAGCGGGAACCGCACAGACATCAGATCGTTGATTAATGGCTACCGCAGCTTCACCCGTGGCCGTGTCAATTGTTTGAAGCGCGCGTGGAATCGTGGAAATTGGTTTCATAGCTGCGCGAACACGAAGCATTTCACCGGTACTCATGCCGCCTTCAGTGCCCCCAGATTTTCCGGAACCTCGGCGAACTTCGTCACCCTGAGCGAAAATCTCGTCTTGGGCAAGTGACCCGCGAACGGCAGCGATGTCAAAACCGTCACCGACTTCAACACCTTTTATTGCTTGAATTCCCATAAGTGCAGCAGCCAACTTGGAGTCGAGTCGACGATCCCAATGGGTATAACTTCCCAAACCTGGCGGCAAACCGACGGCTACCACTTCAACAACGCCACCCAAAGTATCTCCATCACGGTGGGCTGCACCAATTTCTTCTTCCATCAGAGCACTTGCTTGCGGATCGACGCAACGGACCGGGCTGGCATCGATGGCATCCATTTGATCAGGCGATGGAGCGGGACCCGTGTACGCAACTGCACCGATTCGCACCACGTGACTTACCAAGGTTATTCCGGCGACCTGAGCTAGAAATGCACGAGCAACAGCGCCCAGTGCAACCCGAGCTGCGGTTTCACGGGCGCTTGCACGTTCCAGTACCGGCCTAGCATCGGTGAAATCGTATTTTTGCATCCCTGCAAGATCAGCATGTCCTGGGCGAGGTCGGGTTAAGGGTGCATTGCGGGCCAACGCGTCCAATACCTCCTGATCAACCGGTTCAGGGCTCATTACCGCTTCCCATTTGGGCCATTCGGTATTACCAATCTCAATTGCAATTGGCCCGCCCAGTGTCTGACCGTGTCGGACCCCACCGAGAAATTTGACATCATCTTTTTCAAATTTCATCCGGGCCCCACGCCCAGTACCGAGCCTGCGCCGCGATAGATCACGTTCAAGATCAGCCGTCGTGATGTGGAATGAAGCAGGAAGCCCCTCAATGATTGCGGTTAGTGCCGGCCCATGTGATTCACCAGCGGTTAACCAACGCAGTCGCGACACCATGTCGTAATACTGTCAGATCCAGACTACGCTCCTGCGCTCACACCTATGGCAATAAGTGCCGACACAAGAACGCCCAAAGCCATGAACGGCCCAAAGGGTAATTGTCGGGTCTTTCGCCTACTAAACATGAGCGGCAAAACCCATGCCGCGGCGCATGCAAATGAAATTAGGGATCCAAGATAAAGATAGGTCCAGCCAAGGGACCCCAAGTACAAACCGACGACGGCTGCGTATTTAACGTCACCCATCCCCATTCCGCCAATCACGTGGATGAGTAAATACGCCACGCAAGCGACAAGTGATCCGGCTAGTGCAGATACAAGAATCCGAGGGTCATTCTGGGTGAGCGCAACAAGAATAAATCCGAAAATGCCGCCAACATATGAGATCAAAACCAATAAATTCGGTAGTCGATGCTCCCGAAAGTCAATCTTTGAAAGCTTAATAGCGGTGATGAAGAACCAAACCCAAGTAGCAAGCAGGGCAATGGCACTTGACGTGATCATGTGAAGATTCTCGCCGCCAAAATCCTCTATCCCCGATATCAATATTCAGCCTGTGGATAACTCCTTGGGCAGCGCGCCGCGCATAGTTTCAATGGGAACTTTCTCTCCAGTGAACAGTTCCACTTGAGCCCATGCCTGCCACAGGAGCATTTCCACCCCGCTCAACACTGCACTACCGTGATGCATTCGCCAATACTCGGCCAATTCACTTGGCCACGGGTTGTAGGCAATATCAAGGAGTGCAGGCAGTTCCTGCTCTATCCCGAGTGCACCAATAATCTGCTTCTGCGCGGAACTGGGAACAGTGCTGATCACGAGATCTCCAACCAACACGATCTCACTTTCTAGGTTGACGGGGTGAAAATTGATACCAAGTGAAGCACTTTGGTCGCGAAGCTGAGTGAATGCTTTCCTGTTACGTGCGAAACAGGTGATGTCTGAGATCCCTAACTCGGCGAGGGCGCTCAAAGCGCTGCTGGCTGTTGCGCCCGACCCAATAATGGACGCTGAATTCAACGGGACAAGGTTGGCGCACTTGATTGTTTGCACTATCCCAAATACATCAGTATTTTCTAGAGCCCAATTCTGTTCTGCATCTCGATACAACGTGTTGGCGCACCCAGTTTGATTCACAAGCTCCGATCGATTATCGATCAGGCCAAGTACAGCCCGTTTAAGTGGCATAGTGAGTGAATAACCCAATGACTTGTCATCTAATTCACTAATGCGCTGTGCCAGCATTTCAGTAGGGGTGTCAATAGCCGTGTATTCAATGTCCCGACCGAGTGCTGCGTAGGCAGCTCGATGCAGTGTTGGCGAAAGCGAATGAGAGATTGGCGAACCAAGAACGGCCGCCTTCAAAGCCATGTTGAACCATTCATCGAGCATCCAAAAAGGCTCGATACTCAGCTTTTAATTTCAAGAACCTTTTATAAGTTTTCGCGAACTTAGTTTCACCCGTATCGGGATTCACGGTGACGAAATACAACCATTTACCCTTGGCCGGTGCAAGTGCCGCCTCCATTGCAGACTCACCCGGAGAGTTGATTGGCGTTGGTGGAAGTCCGGACACTTTATATGTGTTGTATGGCGATTCGGTGTCCAGTTGATCTGCGGAGAGTTCCAGTTCGTCCAGTCCCAAGGCGTACGAAACGGTTGAGTCAAACTGCAAGGGCATATCGGCTTCTAACCGGTTGTACACAACAGCCGCAACTTTCGCGAAGTCCTCAGGGATAACTTCACCCTCCAGCAACGAGGCCACGGTGAGGATCTCATAGGGGCTTCTACCCTCTTGGGCTGCCCTAGCTTCGAGGTCAATACTGCTCGCGGATTGATTGAATCGCTTTACCAATGCGCCCAGAATCGCTTCAGCATTCTCGTCACCGACTAGGTCGTACGTCGCAGGAAACATGAATCCCTCTGGCCGGCTCTGCGCCCAAGCCGGTAGGGCCAAGACATCGGGATTGTCCAAAACCTGCTCAAAGTCTGTCGAAGGGAGCCCCGTGGCACTTGCTGCTAGGGCAACTGTTTCATTTAGGCGAAGTCCCTCAGGCAAAACCAACCGAGAAGCCGCGCGTGAGGCTGGATCCAACATTAAGGCGAGTGCAGACTCGCCACTCATTTGCAATTGCATTGAGTATTTACCCGGTCCGATTGTTGTGCTCGCTTCATTGTTAGCAGCTGCTGAAGTGAAACTCTCGACTGATTTGACTACATCGGCGGCTTGAAGGGTGTTCCCGATTTGAGTTAGGCTCTCACCTCGGTTGACCGTAATGGTGACGCTACCAGTCCCAGGACCCACATAGTCGTTAGTCTCGCCTCCACCACCGAGAAGTGAATATATGCCATAAAAAATGGCAAACACAGCAATCAACCCTGCGCCCACTACGACACGCTTACTCCAACTATTAGCATTGCGTGAAGGCGGCAGTTGCTCGCCACTGAGAACTTCATTGATGAATGTCACTGACGTGAGCCTTTCACTTGATTCAACCTATCGATATAGGCCTGCAGGAATATTGCTGCAGCAGCGCTATCCACTCTGCTTCTCATTTGTTTGGTGTTTAAACCTCCAGCGCGCAATGCTCCTGTAGCTTGAATCGTGGTCAATCTTTCATCAATGAGAATAATTGGAATGGATGAGACTAGGGAGAGTTGACGCGCCCATTCCCGTGCATTTTCTGTTGATGCGGTGTCATTTCCCTTCAAATTACTCGGCAATCCGACTATGATTTCACACGGTTCGTATTCGTGAATCAGGCCCAGCGCAGATGGTATGGATCCCTCTCCCCCACCAATTGCATTTTGGGGTGAGGCCAGAATTGCGTCAAAATCACACGTAGCTACTCCAATACGGACTGTGCCAACATCAAATGCGAGACGTCGCTGATTGACCCGGGTCATTGCTTATTCGAAGCCAACGCCGCTTTAAGGCTTGAGATCGCAGCCGGCAATGCTGCGCTGTTTGAACCGGCGCCCTGAGCGAAGGTGTCCTTGCCGCCACCTTTGCCTTCGAGTTGCGTCAACGCCACCCGCAACAATTCTTGCGCTGACTGTCCACCTTTGACACCGAAATCGTTGACTGCCACGACTGCAGAGACTTTCCCTTCAACCATTAGGGTTCCGAATGCAACAGCCTTCACATTATTTGCGGCTTTGGATATTGCCTGTTGAGCCAACTCGCGAAGGCTGCTCGTATCGGTACCGACCGGCGCCGCAAAAACCCAAAGGTCAACATCACCGTGACGAATAGGATCACCAACAATGCTATTGGCATCTTTAAGTAAATTTGCTCGCTTGAAATCTGCTATTTCCTTCTCCGCCACCTTGAGTGCACCTATGGTGGACTCAAGTCGATCAGCGAGTTGATCCGCCGGAACCTTCAGCATCGTTGTGAGTTTATTGACCAATACGTGTTCGTTTGCCGCGAATTGGTATGCGTCAGACCCAACAAGTGCTTCCACTCGTCTGACTCCTGCACCTACGGAACCCTCACCCACGAAATACACCAATCCAAGGGCACCTGTTCGCTGAGCGTGTGTCCCACCACATAGCTCATGAGCCCAGTCGCCAACAGAGACCACTCGCACTTCATTACCGTATTTTTCCCCGAAGAGTGCCATAGCTCCCATGTCTAAGGCCTGTTGCTGGGACATCAAGTTGGCACTAACCGCGAGGTCTTCAATGAGCATCGCGTTTACGTTTTGCTCCACTTCGCGTAGAACTACTGGCGAAACAGCTTCTGGGCTCGGAAAATCGAAGCGGAATCGGCCGGGTGAATTCTCTGACCCCATTTGAGTCGCGGTCTCCCCAAGCCTTTCCCGGAATGCGCGATGAACCATGTGAGTGGCCGTATGAGCCCGCGAAATGGCTTTTCTTCGGGCAATATCAACAGCCCCAATTACGGGCTCACCTACGCTTAATTCCCCGTCAACTACTCGTCCACGATGCAGAAAAAGTCCTGGGACAGGAGTTTGAACGTCGTAGATCTCAATGCGGGATTGGCCTGATATCGATGTAATCACGCCGTGGTCCCCAAGTTGACCACCTGACTCCGCATAAAACGGAGTCCGATTCAAAATAATTTCGACGTTATCACCAACGCGGGCAGCAGGTACTGAGGTGCCATCGAGCACGAGTCCTGTTACCTTCGCCTCGCTGATGCTTTCCACATATCCAGTGAATTCCGCAATGCCTCCAACCGTCAAAATCTCTTTATAAGCGGTCGTTGCGGCAAAATCACTTTTCCGAGCAATCGAATCTGCTTTTGCTCGATCACGCTGCTCTTTCATGAGGATTGTGAATCGATCACGGTCAACAGTTAGCCCGGCTTCAGCCGCCATTTCCATGGTTAAGTCGATGGGAAATCCATATGTGTCATGTAGTGCAAAGGCTTTTTCACCTGAAATGGTTGAACTGCCAGCATTTCTTGTTTCACTCGCTGCTGACTCAAACAGAATGTTGCCGGTCATCAATGTTTGAGCAAAAGCATTTTCTTCACCCGTCGCAATACTAAGAATTCGCTCGCTTGAATCATTGAGCTCAGGGTATTGGGGTGCCATCACCTCAATTGCTGATTCACACAGTGTTCGAAGAGTGGGTCCAGTAGCTCCCAATATCCGCATATTTCGAATCACTCGTCGCATTAGGCGCCGCAACACGTATCCACGTCCTTCATTGCCAGGAATAACGCCGTCGGAGATTAAAAATATAACCGTTCGGGAATGATCGGCGACGACACGTAGCGCTATGTCATTTTTCTCACTGGCTCCATAGGCTGCACCGGAAAGTTGCGACGCGCAATCCAAGATTCCTCGGGTTGTATCAATTTCATAAATGTTGTCAACGCCCTGCAAAATTGCAGCCATGCGTTCAAGACCCATTCCAGTATCAATACTTGCGGCCGGCAATGGGCCTAAAATCGGGAAATCGTCTTTTCCTGAACCTTCACCCCGCTCAAATTGCATAAAGACTAGGTTCCACACCTCTAGATATCGATTTTCATCGGCGATCGGACCACCTTCAACCCCAAATTCAGGTCCGCGGTCGTAGTAGATTTCCGAGCAAGGTCCACATGGCCCCGGAACACCCATGGACCAGTAATTATCATCCATGCCACGGCGCTGAATCCGTTGAGATGGAACGCCGACCACATCACGCCATACGGCTTCGCCTTCATCATCATCGTGATAAACGGTGACCCAAAGACGTTCGGGATCAAACCCGTAGCCACCATCATCAATTGAAGAGGTGAGCAACTCCCACGCAAGCGGAATTGCCTTTTCCTTGAAATAGTCACCGAATGAGAAATTTCCTGCCATTTGGAAAAATGACGCGTGCCGCGTTGTTTTGCCAACTTCCTCAATATCAAGCGTCCTTACAACTTTTTGCACACTCGTTGCCCGCCGATAGGGTGCTGGTGCTTCACCCAAGAAATAAGGCTTAAAGGGCACCATTCCAGCATTGACAAAAAGCAATGTGGGGTCATCAAGGAGTAGGGACGCCGAAGGAACGATTTCATGCCCACGTTCCGCAAAGAACGTGAGAAATCGAGTCCGAATTTGCGCGGAATCCATTGTTTTTCTCCTTGCGTGCGTTTACGGGATGATGGAAGTGTGCTGCGTGGATTGAGCAGATTGCCGAATTTTAGTCACTTGCTCACCCACACCCGTGGCGAAAGCCCGGGCAGACGTGCCCGCATCCATCACTGTTAGGACCAACCCTTTGTTCATTGACTCATTCGCTAACTCTTCAAGTTTTCGATAGGCAAGGATTCCACCAACGGCCCCTATTGAGACCCAGACCATTCTGCGCATAGTTCAGTCTAGCGATTCACCATTTCGGAGCTTTCGAAGCCGATCTGACACCGCCCGAAGGCGCTCCTCAGTGCCGTGATGTGAAGGCTTGTAGTAACACGAGTCCTCTAGTTCCTCCGGTAAATACGCCTGGCTGGCCACTCCACTGTTTTCCTCATGTGGATATATGTATTGGGCGCCATGACCCAATAAGGATGCGCCCGGGTAGTGAGCATCACGTAAGTGGAGCGGGACACTCCCCACCCGACCTCGCTGGACATCTGCCATAGCTGCACCTATAGCGGTGACAACGCTGTTGGACTTTGGCGCAAGTGCAGCCTCTAGAGTCGCGTGCGCCAAAATAATTTGCGCCTCCGGCATTCCCACCAACTGAACTGACTGTGCAGCGGCAACCGCCGTCAACAACACATGGGATGCGGCTAATCCAATATCTTCACTCGCCAAGATCATTAGCCGTCTTGCGATAAATCGTGGATCCTCGCCTGCATGCAACATTCGGGCGAGGTAATGCATGGCCGCATCAGGATCACTCCCCCGGACACTTTTAATAAAAGCGCTGATCACGTCGTAGTGGGTGTCACCGTCTTTGTCGTAGTTGATTGCCACAACGTTTATGGCATTTTCAACATCTTCGACCGCGATTTCATTACTGTCGCGCGCCAATGTCGCATTTGCTGCTGCTTCAAGAGCTGTTAACGCCCTTCGAGCATCGCCACTACTGGCATCAATAAGAGCATCCATGGCTGCCTCAGCTGCCGTGACCGTTCCGTCAAGACCACGCTCACTCTCCATCGCCCGAATCAGAACCGTTCGAAGTGAAGCTTGATCAAGAAGTTCCAACTTCACCACGACACTTCTGGAGAGCAATGGCGAGACGACCGAGAAACTCGGGTTCTCGGTCGTGGCTGCTACCAAGGTTACCCATCCGTTTTCAACTGCCGGGAGTAAAGCATCTTGCTGCGCTTTGTTAAATCGATGTACCTCGTCGATGAAAAGAACCGTATCGGTTCCATACAAACTTGAGTCCTCGCGAGCTTTCTCAATTACTTCGCGGACATCACGTACACCCGCACTCACGGCAGAGAGCTCGCGGAACTTGCGCCCCGTCTGAGCGGAGATCAACGTCGCGATGGTGGTTTTTCCGGTACCGGGTGGCCCCCACAAAATGATTGATACCGAACCAGTACCGGTGAGCAGCCGCTGCAACGGGCTTCCGAGCGTGAGCGCCCGCTCTTGACCGACCAACTCTTCAAAACCTTGCGGCCGCATTCGGAGCGCCAGTGGCCCAACCGAACTTTGCTCAAATAAACTCACGCCCCAACCATAGGGCGTTCAAAAGTTGTATTACGCCTGCGCTTGGGCGATTTCCTCTGGCTCATTCTTTTTTGGCTTCGCATCTATGCCAGCTTCCCTTCGCTGGGCTGCCGTGATTTGAGTTGGTGCACCGGTAAGAGGGTCTTGTCCACCACCAGTTTTAGGGAAGGCGATCACATCACGCAAAGAATTGGCACCTGCCAGCAACATACAGATCCGATCCCAGCCAAATGCAATTCCGCCGTGCGGTGGGGGGCCGAAGGCGAAGGCTTCGAGTAGAAAACCAAATTTGTCGTTGGCTTCGTTTTCATCAAGTCCTAGAATCCGAAATACTTGGTTTTGAATATCACTTTGGTGGATACGAATAGAACCGCCACCGATTTCGTTGCCGTTACACACCAAGTCATACGCCCAGGCAAGTGCTTCACCCGGGGACTCCGTGAAATTATTGAGCCAATCGCCATTTGGCGAGGTAAATGGATGATGCACCGCAGTCCAAAGCCAGTTTCCAGCTTCGTCTTGAACCTCTTCAAACATTGGCGCGTCAACGATCCAAACAAAACTCCATACACTTTTGTCGATGAGCTCGAGACGCTCAGCAACCTCGTTGCGCACTGCACCAAGCAATGCACGTGCATCCGATGCTCGGCCAGCTGCGAAAAAGATGCAGTCCCCAATCTGAGCTCCGCTAGCAGCAACCAGCCCCTCACGTTCTTCGTCACTGAGATTCTTGGCGACCGGTCCGCCTAAGCCATCTTCATTCACAGTTACGTAAGCGAGTCCTTTTGCTCCACGTTGTTTGGCCCACTCTTGCCATGCGTCAAACGTGCGTCGAGGCTGATCAGCACCACCAGGCATCACTACTGCGCCTACGTACTCGGCTTGAAACACCCTAAATGGGGTCTGCTCAAAATACGATGTGAGATCAACGAGTTCAAGGGAGAAACGAAGGTCGGGCTTGTCACTTCCAAATCGGCGCATCGCCTCGTGATACGTCATCTGTGGGATCTCACCTATTGCGTAGTTCAAAATCCCCTGCCAGATGGAACGAATAACCTGTTCGCCAACAGCCATAACGTCATCTTGATCAACGAAACTCATCTCAATGTCCAGCTGTGTGAACTCGGGCTGGCGATCCGCTCGGAAGTCTTCGTCCCGGTAGCAACGGGCAATCTGGAAGTATTTTTCCATTCCTGCCACCATGAGTAGCTGCTTGAACAGTTGGGGAGACTGGGGCAGCGCGTACCAGTTACCCGGCTGCAGACGAACAGGTACTAGGAAATCGCGGGCACCTTCTGGGGTTGAGCGAGTCAGGGTAGGAGTTTCGATCTCAATGAAGTTGTCATCGATCAAGACACTACGAGCAATGTGACTGACTTTCGAACGCATACGCAAAATGTCCCCCGCGCTTTTGCGACGCAGATCCAGATACCTGTGACGTAAGCGAACTTCATCATTGACGGTTGTGCGGTCGTCAATCGGAAACGGAAGAGGTGCCGACTTTGAGAGCACTTCAAGTTTGGTGGTGATCACTTCAATGTCACCGGACGCAAGATCTGGATTTGTGTTTCCTTCTGGGCGCTCCTCAACGGTGCCGGTGATGGCAATACAGAATTCGTCACGCAAGTCGTGCGCCATGGACGTATCGCGAACGACAACCTGCGCAACCCCCGTTGAGTCACGGAGATCCAGGAAAGCAACGCCACCGTGGTCCCGTCGGCTGGCAATCCATCCAGCTAGCGTCACTTCGCGTCCAATATCCGCGCGCGTTAACGCACCTGCTTGTGCCGTGCGAATCACGATTGATCCTCTTTCGTAGTTTTGGGTTTCTCAGTTTCGAGTTTTTTAATTTCGGCTTGATGGGTCCGTAAATTCTCTTTCAATACTGCAATCAGGGCTGCCTGATCGTTTGTTAGAGATTGCTGCTCACCGCTGGCCATATTTTTAACAACAACACTTCCGGTAGACAACTCATCCGGACCAAGAATAATGACCAGCGGCGCGTTCGTATTGTTTGCCGCTTTCATTGCACTCTTGATGCTCCGATTGTCCACACACACGTCAGCCGCAATACCGACAGCTCTGAGAGCAAAGAGCAATGACACGCACGGCACGCGACTTTCGACCCCGACAGGAACGATGAACACGTCGAGGATGCTCTCACTCAAAGGCGTTAAATCTTCGGCTTCACATGCCAGAAGGGTTCGGTCAACACCGAGCCCAAATCCAATTCCTGAGAGTTCGCTCCCACCAAGTTCAGCCATAAGTCCGTCATAGCGTCCACCACCACCAATCCCAGACTGCGCACCTAGCCCAGGATGAACAAATTCGAATGTTGTTCGCGTGTAGTAGTCAAGCCCACGAACCATCCGTGGTGCTTCATTCCATTGGACGCCGAAGAGCCGAAGAAATTCACGCACCTGGTCATAATGTTCTTGACACTCAGTACACAAAGAATCAATCATGAGTGGTGCATCGATTAGTTGGGATGCGACGTTTTCGCGCTTGTCGTCAAGAACACGCAATGGGTTCAGGCTTGCTCTCTCCATGGTTTCCTGATCAAGATCACATGTTGCAAGGAACTGTTGAAGTTTGAGTCGGTAGGCAGGTCGACACTGCAAACACCCCAACGAGGTGACATCAAGATGGAAGTGTTTCAACCCCAAAGACCTGTAGGCCTGATCCGCGAGCGCAATGACTTCTGCATCAATGATCGGATCCGATGAACCAATTGCTTCAACGCCGACCTGTTGCAACTGTCGATACCGGCCATGTTGCGGTCTCTCCGCCCGAAAAAACGGTCCGCGGTACCAGAGTTTGACCGGTAGGGGGCCCTTATCCAATCGATTCTCAATAACAGCTCGCATCACACCTGCAGTACCTTCTGGTCGAAGTGTGATTGAGCGATCTCCTCGATCAGTGAAGGTGTACATCTCTTTCTGAACTACATCGGTACTCGTCCCCACCCCTCGTTCAAAAAGTTCTGTGGACTCAAAAACAGGCAACTCAATGTATTCATAACCACTTAAACGAGCCGTTGAACTGAGTTGTTCCTGAACAAAAAGAAAGTCTCGGCTTCTCGGTGGAACGTAATCGGGAACACCCTTAGGAGCGTTGATTATGGCCACGTCTCACAACCCTTTTCCGGTTGAGAGGAACGGATTCGTTGCTCGTTCCGCGCCAATAGTTGTGTTTGGACCGTGACCTGGATATACCAGTGTTTGATCGAGCATGGGCAAAATAACGTTCTCCAAGGAATGTGTCATAGCCGCCAAACTCCCTCCTGGAAGGTCCGTGCGGCCGATCGAACCAGCGAAGAGGACATCTCCTGTGAAAGCCATGGGTTCACCATCTCTATCCGTCATGATCACCATGGAGCCCTCCGTATGCCCAGGGGAATGAACAAAATTCCACTCCACTCCAGCGATGGTCAGCGACTTGTTGTTTTCAATAATTTCGATGTCCTGGGGCTCAGTCAGTTCTAACTCACCTTTGGTCATCGCGAGTAACTGGTCCCGGGCCGCTGAGAAGCTACTTCCCGCTGGATCTGCAAGGCGATATCGGTCATCAACATGAATTAAGGCTGGAATTCCAAAATCAGCACTCACTGGTGCAACACTCCAAATGTGGTCAATGTGACCATGGGTCAAGATGACAGCCGCTGGTTTAAGTCGGTTCTCTCGCACAATCTCCTTGATCCCCTCAATGGAATCCTGACCAGGGTCAATAATAATTGCAGGCTCACCGGGACCGGTCGCAACAACGTAGGCATTAGTGGCCCACGAGCCTGCCGGGAATCCTTTGATCAACATAAGGACACCAGCCTAGCCATGAGTATCCTTGTCTTCCTACCAACACAAAGCTAACGAGCCCATGGAGAGCCCCAAGATGTCAACACAAAAGCGTGAGCGCGACCTAGCGCGTGCCAAATACGAGCGCCAGCAGGCAAATCGGGCAGAGCGGGCCAAGAATGCCAAACGTAATCAGCGCATTACAGCCATTGTCGTTGTCATTGCCCTGGTCGTGGCTGGTATTGGATTTGCGGTTTTCAACGCAACTAGTGAAGACCCCGCGGTGATCGCTCAGGAGACAGAGGCCCCCCTTGACCCAACGGTGACGGAGGAATCAATGGAAGCGGTGGCATTGGATTGTTCACCAGCCGGAACACCTCGAGCAAACGACATCACTTACCCGGATGGTCCTGTCCCACTAACAAACACGCTCACCACGCTGACACTGGATACCAATTGCGGTCAAATCGTAATTGCACTGGATCAAAGGGCCCAGAAAACTGTTGAATCTGAGGCTTTTCTTGCTGATTCAGGCTTCTACAACAACACCTCGTGCCACCGCCTCACGACCGAGGGCATCTTCGTGTTGCAGTGCGGGGACCCTGCCGGGGATGGCACCGGTGGCCCCGGATACTCAGTACCCGACGAAAACTTGCCAACAAATAATGAAGCAAATTACCCCGCCGGAACCATTGCTATGGCAAATGCTGGGCCGGGTACCAGCGGTTCCCAGTTTTTCATTGTCTATGCGGACACCACGTTGCCGGGAGACTACACAATCTGGGGAAATGTGGTGAATGGTTTGGACATTGTGCAGGAAGTAGCCTCGGCTGGGGTTAAAAGGGGACTTGCGGATGGTGTTCCCAATCAACCCGTCTTTATCAATACGGCAACAGTTTCCTAACATTGCGAGTGAACCCGTACTAAAAGGCGAAAAATGTAGGAAAGTAGTGTTATTGCGAATTGACATCTTTTTACAGTGCTGCAACCTTTGTAGCCGACCGACCAGGTTCCCGTGAAAGGCCCGCCATGACCGAAATTCAGTCAACGACGAACTCCACCCCTGCGATGCCGACTCCGGCCTCTTTGAAGCCCCCGGTACGTCCAGCCATATCACAGGCTTCACAGTGGGGGCGGGTCAGCGAGGATGGCACGGTTTTTCTCAATGCGCCCGAGGGTGAAGTTGAAGTGGGTCAGTATGCGGCCGGCACTCCCCATGAGGGTCTGACTTTTTACGCCCGCAAATACGACGATCTAGTTGTAGAAATCGACGTGATCCAAACTCGATTGACTGAGGGTAAAACGTCAGCCGACGCCGCCGTCCAGGTGGTTAAAAAGGTTCGCGACACTTTGGCGAAGCGCTCATTTGTCGGTGACATAGCAACTCTGGAAGCACGATGTACTGAAGTCGAGGCGCTCATTGAGGAAAAACGAGCGAATGAACGCGCTCGCAAGGCAGCCCAAAAGGAGAATGCTCGCGCTGCCCGGCTTCTCCTCGTGGAAGAAGCCGAAAAAATGTCGGATTCAGGTTCCTGGAAGTCAACGACAGAGCGCTATACCGCGATTGTCGAAGAATGGAAGACACTGCCCAGAGTGGATCGAAGTGCCGAGCAAGAACTGTGGAAACGATTGAGCAATGCTCGCACCTCTTTCGATAAGCGCCGTAGAGCACATTTTCATGAACTTGATGCTGTTCGCAAGGATGCCATGAGCGCGAAGCGTGACCTGATCACTCGAGCCCAAGCTGCCGCCGGCACCACGGATGCCAAAGCGGGGATTAAAAAGTTCAAGGATTTGATGGAGGACTGGAAGAGGGCACCTCGCGGAAGTCGCGCTGATGAAGACAAACTGTGGAAACGTTTTAAGGCCGCCCAAGATGAGTTCTATGACAAACTCAAAGCGAGCGAGGCGGCCGAGGAAGAGAAACTAGTTCCCAACGTGCCACTGAAGGAGGAGTTAGCCGTCAAAATTGAGGCGCTTCTCCCCGTTGATCTCAAGAACCTAAAGAACCAAAAATCCCAGTTTCGGGAACTGCAAATAGCCTGGGAAAAAATAGGCGAAGTGCCCAAAAAGGAACGTGCCAAACTAGATTCGCGGGTAAAAAGAGTTGAAGATGCTTTTCGTGTGGTGGAAGAAACCAAATGGACCAAGTCCAATCCTGAAGCGCTAGCCAGAGCGGAAGACACCGCAAATGCTTTTTCTGACGGTCTCATCAAATACGAACGTCAATTGGAACAAGCGCAGGCTAAGGGAGACACTAAAACAGCCGCACAACTCGAGGAATCAATCCGGAGTTTGCGGGCTTTGCTGGGTGCAGTCGAAAGCACTGCGGCAGATCTCAACTCATAGTTCTTACCCAACCAGACCCAGCTGGAAAAGCACTTGACCATCCTTCAGCAACGACTAAACACGGTAGGCATCAAAGACGCCTTCAACCCCCCGCACCGCTTTGATAACTGAGCCGAGATGCTTAGGATCAGCCATCTCAAATGTGAAACGCGATGTAGCAATTCTATCTCTTGTTGTGGCAACCGAGGCGCTCAAAATATTTACATGCGTGTCAGACAGTGCTCTAGTGACATCGGCCAATAAGCGGGCCCTATCCAGAGCTTCGACCGCGATGTTGACCAAGAACATGCTGTTTGGGGTCGGTGCCCACGAGACTTCCACCAGTCGTTCAGGTTGAGATTTGAGTGAATCCACATTTACACAGTCACCACGATGTACGGACACGCCGGAACCTCGAGTTACAAATCCAAAAATCGGATCACCTGGGACAGGCGTGCAGCACCGGGCCAACTTCACCCAGACATCGTCGGCGCCGTTGACCAAAACCCCGACGTCATGATTGCGAGATTTCGTTGCAGTTCCAAATGTGGGTCTGAAGGCCTCAGCTGTGTCATCGGCAGCGCCATCGACTCCACCAGATACGTCGATGAGTCGAGCAACGATCGTTTGAGCTGAAATCCTGCCTTCACCGACGGCCGCGTAAAGTGCCGTTACATCAACCTGATTCAGCCCCGCAGCAATACTCGAGAGTGCCGTATTCGTCATCATTCGTTGTAGCGGCAAGCCTTGTTTGCGTACCGCCCTCACTATTTGATCTTTACCGTTATCCACTGCCTCCTCGCGTCGTTCCTTGGAGAACCACGCTTTAATTTTGCTTTTCGCGCGTGCAGATACAACAAAATTTAGCCAATCTCGACTTGGTCCTGAACCATCAGATTTTGACGTGAATATTTCTACGACATCACCATTTTTGAGCACAGACTCAAGCGGCACAAGCTTTCCGTTCACCCGCGCCCCCACGCAACGGTGCCCAACTTCAGTGTGAACCGTATAGGCGAAATCAACGGGTGTTGAATCGATTGGCAGCGAGAACACATCACCCTTTGGGGTAAAGATATACACTTCTGCTGTTCCGAGGTCATAACGCAGCGAATCCATGAACTCACTGGGATCGGCTGTCTCACGTTGCCAATCGACAAGTTGCCGCAACCAAGCGAAGTCGTCGGTCTTTACTTCAACACCCTGTTTATAGCGCCAATGTGCCGCCACTCCGTATTCAGAAGCCCTATGCATTTCATGGGTTCGGATCTGAACCTCGACAGGTTTTCCATCTGGGCCGATCACCGTAGTGTGCAATGACTGATACATATTGAATTTTGGCATAGCGATGAAGTCTTTGAAGCGACCAGGGACTGGACTCCAATGGGCATGGATCGTTCCCAGTGTTGCATAACAGTCACGAATCGAATCAACCAAAATTCGAACGCCAATCAAGTCGTAGATGTCATTGAAGTCACGACCGCGTACAATCATTTTTTGGTAAATCGAATAATAATGTTTGGGTCGACCTGTTACTTGACCCTTGATTTTGCTGTTTCGCAGGTCCTCATTCAATTGAGTAATGATGAGATTTAAATTTCGTTCACGTGAGGGGGCACGCTGTTCAACCAATGAATCAATCTCGGCAAACATTTTCGGATGTAAAGTGCCAAAAGCAAGGTCTTCGAGTTCCCATTTGATCGCATTGATCCCGAGCCGGTGCGCGAGTGGAGCATAAATTTCCAGTGTTTCGCGGGCCTTCTTTTCTTGTTTCGCATCCGGGAGATAACGAAGGGTTCGCATATTGTGCAGGCGATCGGTTAACTTAATCACCAGCACTCTAATATCGCGGGCCATTGCGACAACCATTTTTCTCACAGTTTCCGCTGCAGTGGCATCTCCGTAAGTGACCTTGTCGAGCTTGGTTACACCATCCACCAACAGTGCTATTTCATCACCGAAATCTTCCCTCAATGCGTCGAGGGAGTAACCACAGTCTTCAACTGTGTCGTGCAAAAGTGCTGCTGCGAGTGTTGCCGAGGTCATTCCAAGATCGGCGAGAATTTCAGCAACAGCCACAGGATGAGTGATGTAGTCTTCGCCCGATCGACGTTTTTGATCACGATGAAGGTACTTCGCCATTTCGTATGCACGCTCGACAACTTTGGTGTCGGACTTAGGGTGATACTTACGCAAAGTCCGCAATAGCGGCTCAATTTCCGATGAACCTGACCGGTTCGAACTAAACCGTGAAAGTCGAGATCGAATTCCACTTTCTGCGTTTAACGGTGCTGGGCCCAATTCAGACAGCGAGGGCGTCGGGGAAACTAGGTCTTCAGACATTTGCCCTCCCACTCAGCGCAACGGATGTAAACATTCTACGCTCAATTAGCTGTGGGCGCCGAAGCCTAGCCTCATTTGCGCTTAGAGCGCGGCACCTTTCGGGGCTGGGACCGCTCAACAGGGTCAAGATTTCGAGCGCTTGTTAATTCCTCAGTAGACAAAGCATCTTTGCCCGACTCGGACTTCTTGCGCTGCACCTGAGTCCTACGGGCATGTACCCGCGCCGAAAGTGCCTTCATCTCAGGTGTTGCAGATTTCAACTGGGCTAATACCGGCGTGGCAATAAAGATGGATGAAAACGTACCTACTGCCATCCCGATCCCAAGAACTACAGCCAAGTCCAGCAAGGTTCCTGCTCCAAGTAAAAATGCGCCAACGAAAATGATGGATATGACAGGTAGCAGTGCAACGATCGACGTATTGATAGACCGGACCAAAGTTTGATTGACCGCGAGGTTCGCGGCTTCGTTGTAGGTCAGCACCGACTGGCCGGTCAGACCACGCGTATTTTCCTTAACTTTGTCAAAGACCACCACGGTGTCATACAAGGAGTAACCCAAGATAGTCAAGAGTCCGATCACCGACGCAGGCGTAACTTCGAGCCCAATCAGTGCATAGATACCAATTGTTATCAGTAGATCATGGGCTAACGCCACTAAAGCGCTCAATGCCATTCGCCACTCGAAATACAAGGTTAAGAAGAGGGAAACGAGAAGGATGAACACGATCAGGCCCTGCAAGGCCTTGGCAGAAATCTCGGCACCCCAAGTTGGTCCCACAACCTGATATTTGATGTCATCCTTTTCAATCCCACACGCTTGCGCAAGTTGACCCGCAAGAACTGACGACTCGGCCGGGGTGAGGGTTTGTGTTTGCACCCGAACGGTGCCGGCACCGGTGACCGTGACAATGGTTTGTGCACCCGTTTCAGTTTCGGCAACGGCTCGCGCATCTTCAACCGAACATGTGGCAGAAGGGAGTGAGAAGTCTGCTCCCCCCTTGAACTCAATACCTAGGTTTAGGCCTCGACCGAACAAAGCACCGACGCTGATGAGCAGAATGATTCCGCTGATCACATACCAAGTTTTCCACCGACCAACGAAGTTGATGGAGACGTCACCTCGGTACAGTCGTTGACCCACGTTTGACAGTTTGCTCATACTGATGCCTCCCTTCGCTTGCGGCGAGATTTACCCGCGAGTGCGTCGGCCACGCTCACTCCACCCAGTCGGTTGGGATCAAGTCCGGTCCAACGTGAACCCTTCTGCATGAACTCTGTCCTTCCGATCAGGACTGTCAATGGATGCGTGAACCAGAAGGCAACCAAAACGTCTAAGACAGTGATCAGTCCGAGGACAAATGCAAAACCACGAACGCTACCCACGGACAAGAGATAGAGAACCACGGCGGCAAGTAGAGAGACAAAGTCGGCAGCCAACAATGTTCGCCTAGCCCGGATCCACCCGCTGTCACAAGCCTGTCGCAGCGACTTGCCGTCCCGGATTTCATCACGAATCCGTTCAAAATAAACGATGAAAGAGTCGGCAGTGATTCCAATTGCGACGATTGCACCCGCAACGCCGGCTAGAGTCAAGGTGAGCCCAATGCTCTTACTGAGGACCACGAAAATGACGTATCCCAATCCACCAGCCACGACCAGCGAAAGCCCAGCCACAATACCTAACATGCGGTAATAGAACAGCAGGTACAGCATGACAAGAACTAGGCCAATTCCACCGGCAATCAGACCAGCTACGAGTTGATCATTTCCCACCGTAGGTGAAATTGTCGTTACATCAACCGGATCTAAAGTGATGGGAAGTGCCCCGAACTTAAGAATGCTCGCTAAATCTCTGGCCTCTTGTGCTGTGAAACTACCTTCAATTTGTGCTTGTCCGCCAAGAATTGGTTCGTTGAATCTAGGGGCCGACACAACAACACCATCAAGAACAATGGCAAACGCATTGCAAGGCTGCGCACCGGTACCACACTCGGGCAGGGCGCTTAATTGCGTGGATGCCTGCGACAAAGCTGAAGCGCCTTGCGAATCGAACTCAAGACTGACGACCCACGTAACTCCACCTTGTGGAAGTTGGGCTGTGGCATCGGTTACGTTTGTGCCTTCGATAAAGGCGGGCTGCAGTGAATACTTGGTGGCACCGGTCTGCTCACAAGTTCCCAGCCACTTTTCCGGGTCATCCGGGGTTCCACCTGCGATTACGACGGGATCCGTGCAGTCTAGTGCGGCGAGTTCACTTTGGAACTCAGGCGAATTTTCAACAGCCTGCACGGGTGGCACGGGTGTGGCGGACACAGCGCCACCTGTGGGAGTCACAGGATTCGGTGCGTAAATGTCCCAGACTGGTCGAAAGTTGAGAAGCGCTGTTTGCTGAACCAACTCAACAATTCGGTCTTGATTTAGCCCTGGGACAGAAACAACAATGGCTGCTCCGTCACCTGAACCCTGAGTGGTTACCTCAGCTTCAGCAACTCCGAGACCATTCACTCGAGCGCGAAGAATCTCCACGGTCTGCGCTAGTTGCTCGTCAGTTATCTCCGCACCGTCGGTGACTGCTTCAGGGACGAGAATTACCTGCGTTCCTCCCTGAAGATCAAGCCCCAGTCGGATCGTGTTGTTGGATCCGGGGAAAAATGCCCAGACACTGAAGCCGATCAGGATAAAGAATAGAAGTGATAACAGGCGCCAAGGAAGCGCTTTCGCTGATGTTGCCACATGGCTCCTTTATCGGTGCACCAAGTGCAGGTGCATGATGACAAGTCTGAGCACAGGATTTCTCCCGCACAAGATGTGAAATCTACTCTGCGTCGTCCATTGGGAGCAGAGTCGGGTAGATAACCTTAGAAACTGCAGCAGGAAGTATTCGAATCACTGTTCCCGGTGCGATCTCCAGGCTCAATTCATCCTCACTGGCTTCACGGATTGTGCCAAAAATGCCTGCGGTCGTCATGACCTCAGTTCCCGGTGTTACAGCACTCACCATTTCAGCATGTTTTTTTTGCCGATTCTTTTGCGGCCTAATAAGCAAAAAATAGAAAGCAACAACGAGCAGAAGGATCGGGGCAAGGCTCAAGATATCCATAGATCTCCTTAGGGTGGTGTGTATTAGTAGGGTACCGCCCTCGCTAGGTTTTACGTTTTAGAGGGGCAATTCAAAACTTCCCTGACCGGGTGGCTCTTTCGGTGTCCCTGTCACTCCTAAATGTTTCCACGCCGCGGCGGTCGCTACACGGCCTCGAGGTGTGCGAGTGAGAAGCCCCAGCCGAACAAGAAAAGGCTCACTGACCGACTCGACAGTTTCGGGTTCCTCGGCTACAGCCACGGCTAGAGTCGACAGTCCAACCGGTCCACCATCAAAACGATTGATAAGTACATCAAGGATTGCTCGGTCAATGCGATCGAGCCCCAATGAGTCAACTTCATAAAGTTCTAATGCTTTTCGCGCCGCATCAAGATCGACCACACCAGTTCCGTGTACCTGGGCCCAATCCCTGACTCGACGCAAAAGGCGATTCGCAATCCGAGGTGTTCCTCGGCACCGTCCAGCCAATTCACCCGCACCATCCTTTGTGAGTTCCACCCCGAGCAGGCGCGCGCTTCGATCAATAATAGTTGCCAAGTCCGAGCTCTCATAAAAATCGAGGTGCGCGGTGAACCCAAAACGATCTCTAAGCGGCGATGGGAGCAACCCCGCGCGAGTGGTTGCTCCAACCAATGTGAATGGCGCGATGTCAATCGGAATGGCGGTTGCCCCTGGACCTTTGCCTACCATTACATCAACTCGGAAGTCCTCCATCGCTAAATAGAGCATTTCCTCCGCCGCACGGGCTGTTCGGTGAATTTCATCGAGAAATAGGACTTCCCCGGGCTGCAGGCTCGACAGGACGGCAGCAACATCTCCTGCATGTTGTAACGCAGGTCCTGAAGTTAAACGAACAGGAGCGCCGAGTTCGCTGGCGATAATCGTTGCCAGCGTGGTTTTGCCCAAACCTGGAGGGCCACTAAGGAGCACGTGATCGCAGACTCCTCCGCGACGATTGGCAGCCTCGAGAACCAATCCCAATTGTGATTTGACCCGATCTTGCCCGATAAACTCCCGTAAACTCGTAGGCCTGAGTGCTCCTTCTACTTCAAGGTCATCGTCATGCGATTCGGCGAAAACAAGGGGCTCGCTCATGAGCGATCCAAGGATCGAAGTGAGGCCTTGAGCAATTCGCCAACATCTGGTTCCGCCTGCGCCAACAATTCTGGGTAGTTTTCGGCCACCGAATCCATCGCAGCTTCGGCTTCTCGAGCGGTCCAACCTAGGGATGCGAGCCCAGTACCAACTGCGAGACGCCAGGTTTGCGCGCGTTTGGTGCGGGAACCCAACGTGCCTTTTTCACCGGTTGCCACCACTTTGTCCTTGAGTTCAAGGACCATTCGGGCTGCACCCTTTTTGCCAATCCCAGAAATGGAAATTAAGGCAGCCAAATCCTCGGAAATAATCGCGTCAGCGAAGTCTGTAGGCGAAAGACTCGCCACCACCCCCAATGCAATTCGTGGTCCGATTCCGGTCACAGTCTGAACTAGGTCAAACATCGCACACTGGTCCTCCTCGGCGAAGCCGTACAGGGTCCATGAATCCTCACGAACAATCAAAGCAGTGAAGAGAAAAACGGGATCTCCGACTCTCAAATTCAACGCGGTCGCCGGTGGGCAAAGTACTTTGATGCCTTGGTCTCCCGTATCAACGACCACGAAGTCGGGTCCCGACTTCCAGACCTCACCGCGAATGAATGAGATCATCTTGCGTAAGCCTTTCGAGCCGCCTCGTATTTTGCCTCAACACTTCCGCGCCATGCTGCAGTGATTGCGATTGCAAGAGCATCCGCTGCGTCCGCTGGCTTGGGTGCCTCCTTGAGTTGAGCAATTTTGGTGACCATCATCGTCACTTGATTCTTATCCGCCCTTCCATTGCCCGTCACGGCGGCCTTCACTTCGGTCGGTGTGTGCATCCCGACTCGAATTCCGCGTTGACCTGCAAGAAGCAGACCAATACCTGCAGCCTGAGCTGTCGACATAGCTGATCGAACATTCTGCTGGCTAAATACACGTTCTATTGCGATGACTGTAGGCGAGTATTTATCGATGATCAGCGATAATTCATCGTGCAAAATGGTTAATCGATCGCAGAGCTCACTCTGTGCAGACGTGGTGATTACACCGACAAAATGCGCCTGAACTGGGCGACCCGGGGAACCGTCAATCACAGCGACACCACAACGGGTGAGCCCTGGATCTATCCCCAGTACTCGCATAAAACCTCTTTCACTCGTTTGCCAGGCTGACCCTGCAACCGATCTCCGGTTCCCACATTGGTTTACGTTCCGTCGATTAGAGAGTATCGCCCACAAGGGTTACTGCATGGAAGCCCGCGCGGAGATCATGCATTAAATCGACATGATCATCAATTGCACGGTCATCGGTTGAGACTCCGATGAACGCCTTGGAATCGTAGGTCACCATGGTGACATTCACCGCGGCCCCGATTGTCGCCACTAATGGGTAGACGGCAATCATGCGGCTACCAGCCAAGTAAATAGGAATTGGTGGGCCAGGAACATTACTCGTTGTGATGTCAGAGGCTCTAGCCACGGACGCCAACATGGGTACAGGAACAAACCAACTTACCTCAGCAAGGGGGTCTGCCAGTCGCATTGCTGGCTCGCGTTTCCACTTGTCCACAAGTTCATGGGCCTGCTGCATCAATTCAACGGTTGATTTCCCAGCGACCTGCATGGGGAATCGAGCAATTGCCACGGCGTTTGCAGCCTGACCACTTCGGTCACCAGCGTCTCCCCGCAACGAAATGGGCACGTTAACGCGCAGTGACTCAGCAGAGCTGCCATGGCGCGTGTGATACGCCTGCATGCCCGTCATCACCGCAGCCATAAAAGCATCATTGACACTCAAATCGCGTGATTTTGCGGCCGCACGGATATCTGCAAATGGAAACTCCAATGTTCCAAATGTATAAGTGGTCCCCCGCGCAGTGAGTATTGGTGAGAGTGGGGCGTCATAGACGGTCGCTGCCCGAGTAATCGAGCCAATCGTTTCCACTGTTTTTTCATAGGCCATTGCCGGGTCCGTGAGTGAAGTCTTTGCCAGACGAAAAGCGGTCCCAAGAAGGCCTCTGGCGCCGTCGGCGATCCGAGCTAGATTGTCCATCGAATTTGCGACAAAAACGTCTTGCCAACTGACATCAGCTCCAACGGGAGCATCTGGTGGAAGTGGTTCGTCAGGATTTGTATCCGCACCTAGTTCAAAAAGTGTTAACGCGATCATGACGGTGGCGGCGCCATCGGCTATCGAGTGGTGCAATTTTAGTAGAAAAGCGCTATGACCATTTGGTAATCCTTCAATTAGGGTCGCTTCCCACAACGGCCGATTATGGTCAAAGTCCCCCAAACTAATCCGGCGGGCATCAGATAACAAATCATTCCACCCACCGCCTTCGGGAAGTCGATACCGGCGCACATGAAAATCCAGATCAAAGTCCGGGTCAATGCTCAGTCGAGGAACAGAAAAACCGACGGTTCCATACAGTGGTCGCATCCGAAGCTCAGGAACAAAAAGTGTAAGGCGTTCGAGTCGTGACCGAAGTCGATTCCAATCAGGGGCCGAATCCAGTATCGCCATGGCGACAACCGTTGAACGCATTGTGGGATCACCACTAGCTGTGCGAAACGTTGCGGCGTCCCAACCTCGAAGTTGCTTGCCAACAGACTCCGTAACCATTACTAACCGACCGCATCCATAATATCGTCAGAAACGTCGAAGTTCGCGTACACGTTTTGGACGTCATCGCTATCTTCTAAGGCCTCCAGCATTCGAAAGAGTTGCATTGCGCCCTCTTCATCCATGGGAACTGTCATGCTGGGAATAAATGTTGCCTCAGCGGATTCGTAATCGATTCCAGCACCCTGTAGAGCCATTCGTACTGCCACAACGTCGGTCGCCTCCGAAACAATTTCAAATGACTCGCCGTGGTCATTGACCTCTTGTGCGCCGGCCTCGAGAACCGCATCAAGGATTTGATCCTCGGAAACTTCTTGGCCTTCGGAGACCTTATTGACAATTACAACACCCTTGCGGCCAAAAAGATATGACACGCTTCCAGGATCAGCCATTGATCCGCCGTTGCGAGTCATCGCAACCCGAACCTCGGAGGCTGCCCGGTTTCTATTGTCGGTGAGACATTCGACTAGTACAGCGACGCCCCCCGGTCCGTAGCCTTCGTACATGATTGTCTGCCAATCAGCCCCGCCAGTTTCAGCACCGGAGCCACGCTTAACCGCACGTTCGATGTTATCCAAGGGCACCGAATTCTTACGAGCCTTTTGAACCGCGTCAAATAACGTTGGATTACCCTCGAGGTCTCCTCCGCCCTGTCGGGCCGCAACTTCAATATTCTTAATGAGCTTGGCAAAGAGTTTTCCACGACGGGCATCAATGACTGCTTTTTTGTGCTTTGTGGTTGCCCACTTGGAATGACCACTCATGAATTCCTCACCATCTCTACAAACAACTCATGGACCCTAGGGTCCGCGGTTAATTCAGGGTGAAATGACGTTGCCATCAGAGTGTCACTTCGCACTCCCACGATCCTACCCTCGTGCGGGCCCGAACTTATCTCTGCAATTACATCTGTGGATTCACCTGCTGTGATCACCCAAGGGGCCCGAATAAATACACCCTCGAATTCTTGCTCTGGATCCCTAATCCCTTTGATCACAATCCCGGTCTCAAATGAGTGTGTTTGCCCGCCGAACGCGTTCCGCTCGACGGTTATATCTAGGCCACCTATCGACTCTTGATCCGCAATCGCCCCGGAAATGCGGTCAGCCAACATAATCATTCCCGCGCATGAGCCAAACATCGGCAGCCCACCCGCGCGTGCCTCACGCAGGGGCTCCATCAACCCGAAAGTTCGCGCCAGCTTATCCATGGTGCTGGACTCGCCTCCGGGAATAATTAAAGCGGCGACCTCATCAAGCTGCATACGCGTTTTAACCAGAGTGCCGCGTGCCCCCGATAGTTCAAGTGCGTGAAGGTGCTCACGAACTCCACCTTGAATGGCCAGCACCCCAATTGTGGGAACTGACTGCATTAAGACTTACCAGCCACGATCTTCCAGACGGTGATGGACCGGAATATCCGCAACATTGATACCAACCATCGCCTCACCTAACCCTCGGCTCACCTTTGCGATGACATCGGGGTTGTCATAGTGCATTGTTGCCTGCACTACCGCATTCGCACGCTCTGCTGGGTTACCTGATTTGAAGATTCCGCTACCGACGAAAACGCCATCAGCACCAAGCTGCATCATGAGTGCGGCGTCGGCAGGCGTTGCAATCCCACCTGCAGTGAAGAGGACCGTGGGGAGTGATCCAGTTCGGGCAACCTCCGCTACAAGATCATAAGGAGCCTGTAATTCTTTGGCTGCCACAAAGAGTTCGTCGGGTGCCATGGATGAAAGACGCAATACTTCCGATCTGATTTTACGCATATGTGTTACCGCATTGGACACGTCGCCGGTGCCAGCCTCGCCTTTTGAGCGGATCATCGCGGCGCCTTCGGTCAGACGACGCAGCGCTTCGCCGAGGTTGGTCGCGCCGCACACGAAGGGCACGGTGAACTTCCACTTATCAATGTGGTTTGCATAATCAGCCGGTGATAAAACCTCTGATTCATCGATGTAGTCCACTCCGAGTGATTCCAAAATCTGAGCTTCCGCGAAGTGTCCTATCCGAACCTTTGCCATCACTGGAATGCTGACAGCTGCCCTGATGGCATCGATCATGTCTGGGTCTGACATGCGACTCACGCCACCCTCGGCGCGAATATCCGCTGGCACTCGCTCAAGTGCCATGACCGCAACCGCACCTGCGTCTTCAGCTATTTTGGCTTGCTCGACGTTGACCACATCCATGATCACACCGCCCTTGAGCATTTCGGCCATTCCACGCTTTACGCGGCTGGTACCGGTGCTGATTTCACTAGACATACTTGCCATCCTTCAAAATTGATGATCAATCGTGGGTTCACCTAACGAACGATCCAATGATAGGGGAACACGGCCTCTCCAGCATTTCCACCCGCACTGACCAAATATGCGGCCCTGGCAATCTAGCTGCGTTCTGAAATCTCAACATGGTCATAAATCTCACGAGTTTGAGGGAGAGGGGTGTGCCCCGCGAGGTGAAACCAACGTGCGGAACGTTGCTGGCGCAACTGCACGCAAGCCCGGACCGCATCGTTGAGAAAACGTCGTGAGAGTTCAACCCGCCTAGAGGCCGCTGAGCATTCTTCAAGGATCTCAGAACCACCGATTTCACCCTGAATGAGTTCGATTTCCTCCACATCCAGTACCGCATTCAGTGCTGAGGTGAGTTCAGATTCTGCCCGATCGCGATGTGTTGACGACAAATCTGTTGACAATCGCGCAGCGTGGGCAGCTTCAGAAATTAGCACGGATGAAGCAGGGTCCAATAAGCCACTTGAAGCGAGTTCAAGGGTTACCCCCGAGCGTCGAAGTAGATGTGAGTCCAATGAAATCAACGCCACGTCAATTCGCCGGTGGAGTCGATCAATTCGACCGGCAGTCATCCCTAGATAAAGAACGAAAAAGGCAAAAAGTAAAACAAGGATTACTGTGAAAAAAATCCATATCGTCATGTCCGCTCCTCGCTAAAACGGATGGATCTGCTCGCAAATCTACCTACCACTTGTCCTCGTAAATCCTCTTCAACTTTTTCACCTGGGGTGTAGACCGCTTCATATACAGCGATGACGTCCGCCACCACGTGATCCCAGTCAAAGTCCATCACTCGAATATTTCCTTCTTCAACGAGTGTCTGCCGTTGATCAGCGTCGGTGAGTAACTCAACGATTGCCTCTCCCAACGCTTGTGAGTTGCCGACTGGGAACAGCCTTCCCGACTTCCCGGATTGAAGTACCCGATCAAATGCGGGCAAATCTGATGCCACGACGGCTGTTCCCGCGGCCATAGCTTCAGCCAAAACAATGCCAAATGATTCACCACCTGTGTGTGGGGCAACATATAGATCGGCTTGGTGCAGGGTTCGTCGTTTCTCTTCATCGGAGATGGCTCCTACGAACCTGACCCGATTACCCCAGTTTGGATCGATGAACTCCTCATATTCTTTTTCATCGCCCGGCCCTGCAATTATTACCTCACAGCGATCCAATGCACCAAAAACTTGTGGCAAAGCATGAAGGAGTACCTCAAGACCTTTGCGTGGTTCATCGATTCGCCCCAAAAACAGGATTTTTTGGGTGCCCTCAAGTGAGACACTTTCCTGATCCCTGAAATCCGCCACGCGAACCCCATTTGGAATCAAAACAGCATCTCCGCCGATATGGCGCACCAGGGTTTCCCGAGCCGCCTCACTCACTGCAATCCGTCCACGGATTTTTTCCATTGCCGTTTGTGCGACGTAGTAGCCGGCAGAAAGTATGCGAGAGCGCTCATGAGCTGAATGCCAAGTGGCCACAAGCGGTCCCCTTGCTGCCCAGCACGTTAGGAGCGAGGAACTCGGCGCGACTGGTTCGTGAATATGCACGATGTCAAAATCGCCCTCACGGATCCATTGACGAACACGTCTTGTTGCTCGAACTCCAAAACTTAACCGAGCGACGGCTCCGTTGTAGGAGACAGCAATTGGTCGTCCTCCATCGAAGACATAGTCGGGCAAGGTGTCTGGGTCTTCGACTGGCGCCAAGACACTCACTTCATAACCTTTGCCCTGAAGCGTCAATGCGAGATCAGCAACGTGACTACGAACTCCCCCCGGCACATCCCATGAGTACGGGCACACGATTCCAATCCTTTTTATGGTCATCGGGGCTTCCGATCCGCGAGCCACACTCTTTGCAACATGTGCCAGTCCTCCGGGTGCTCTGCGATTCCGATTTCATACGCCCGAGCAATCTGCTGGGTCATGTGGGCGACCCGTTCACGCTTAGGTAGCGATTCGGGTACTTCCACTCGATCATGCACAACCCCTACGCAAAGGGGGCCCTCAAAATGCATTGTTACGGGGTACAGCGGAGCACCTGTGAGTATTGCCAAAGTCGCTGGTCCAGCCGGAAAACCTGCGGCCTCGCCAAAAAAGTCAACGGTGACCCCGCTACCCGATATGTCGCGGTCACCTAGGAGCGCAACAAGCCCCCCCGATTTCAATCGATTTACCAGATTGCGCATCACTTCAGAATCACCCAATGGTAGAACCTCCATCCCGAGCGACTCGCGGTACTGCAAAAACTGGTTAAAGAGTTTCTCAGGTCTGAGTCGTTCGGCGACGGTCGTGACTCGCCCGTATCTTTGGGCGCCCCATGCTCCGGCTAAATCCCAATTGGCCATATGTCCCGGGATCATCAGCGCACCTTTTCCGGCATCCATTGCTCGATCAAGTAATTCAACCCCGCGTAATTGGAACCCGGTCTGGAAATGCTCAGGGGCCATTTTCGGTAATCGAAATGCCTCACACCAGTAGCGCATATAACTGCGCATTCCCGTTCGGGTGAGTTTGTTTAATTCATTTGCGTCAAGATCTGGACGGACCCTAGCTAAGTTTTTCGACAGTTGGTCAACACCTCCCGCGTCTTGCCACCACAGAGTGTCCGCCGCTGTTCGAAATACTTGCTGTGCTGCCCGTTCTGGTAACCGCTTTGTCGCCGCCCAACCCGCGCTGTAAGCCCAGTTCGTGACTGAGTCCGCGACATCTTTTTTATTGGCCATAAAAACCGCTACAGATTTTCAGTGCGCGGCTTGAGTTGCTTGCGCACGTGAATAACCCGCTGAACAACAGTAAGTAACCCAAGAACTGCTAAAGCCCACACAACAATGTCCAAGACCCACGACACTCCAAGTCCAGCAAGGAACAGGGCTGCAAGAATCGCAATAAGTCGCTCGGCCCTTTCCACCAGTCCCACATTCGCTTCAGCTCCCACGGCTTCAGCCCGAGCTTTTGTGTAACTCGTGACCTGCCCAGCGACCAGTGCGATCAAAGTTCCCACCACAAGCCACATTTGATCGGAGCTTGCGGCCCAAAAGGCGACTGATCCAAAGATGGCACCGTCCGCGACTCGATCCAATGAAGCGTCCAAGAAGTTCCCCCACGGGCCACTCGTACCCTTCATTCGGGCCATGGTTCCATCAAGTAGATCAGCCACTGCAAAAAGGATCACTCCCAAAACGCCTAATACAAAACTTCCTTGTGCAATGAACAGCACTGCGCACAACACTGCTCCGAGCGTTCCTACCAGTGTGACAGCATCGGGTGAAACGTGAAGGCGCAAAAGCAGTTTTGCAGGCGGATTGAGAAGCCCACTCACCGCTTGGCGTGCTTTGGGATTGTTCAACATTGGGTTGATGCTACCGTCCGTCCGTGCCAATCAATGCATCAATCGCAGTGCTAGCGAGCGATTCCACTCTGGCCAAAGCCGTTGCCCATCAGATCAATGAATACCAAAGATTTAGTCCTTTAAATTTACCTGTGGACAATGAAGCTGACCCAACAATCACTTTTGGTGTCAGCGTCATTCTCACAGCCTTTGACGCAATGCCCGAAGCCTTTGATCCACCCCAACTCGGCTCGTATTTGGGTTGGGGTGCAGACATAGCCTTGCTGGTGGTCGACAGTTCCCAAGGCCTTGATGGAGAATCAATTCAACGCGCCCAGGAGGTTGCTCAATTCCGTCCGCTCATGGTTGCTGTAACCGGGCTTGATTCTCCGAGGGCAAACTTTGATGAATCTTTGGCAGTCATTTCACGAGTGATGGATCAGCGCCACCATGCTGTTGCTATTACTTTGCCAGTCCTCTCTGATTCAGAATCATTTGATCAACCTGAGGTAGGCGGAATTCTTGACCTAGTTTCACTGGAAATTAGGGTTCCCAGACCTCATGGCGCACCTGAGGCACATGAACTGGAGCAAGCCCACTACGACCTGATCGAATCACACATTGATGCACTGACCAAAGCTGTGGTTGTCACCAGCACAGATGAGGAACTAATCCTTTCAGTTATTGACCAAGGATTTGAATCCGTCGATCAATTACGCGATCAACTGATTAGTGCAACCACTCGACGAGAAATTATCCCAGTTTTCGCTATAGCTGGCTCCATAGGAGTTAGTGAACTGGCAAATTTCGCGTGTGACCTTGATCCCGAACCGTGGACGCCGGCACATATGCCCAATGGAGAACTCCTAGCCTCTTCACTCGGAGATGGATACCTGCGTGTTTGGCAAGGTGAACTCCTAATTGGCACGTACTTTGCCGACAGCAATGAAATACACATTACCCAAATTCACTCAATCACAGGTCAGGCTAAGTCAACAACTTATGCCGGTGAAATCGTGCGAATCGCAGCGAACTGCAAGATTCCCGCAGGCAGTTCCGTTAGTTCCGCGAAGTCCAACCCTCTAGCAATAAATCACGCGTTTGAGTAAGTAGCTGTGGAAGCACTTTTGTTTCACCAATAATCGGCATAAAGTTCGCGTCACCTCCCCAACGGGGAACGACATGTTGGTGAAGGTGACCGGCAATCCCCGCTCCCGAAATTGAACCCTGATTCATCCCAAGGTTAAAACCCTGTGCACCTGAAATCACACGTAAGGTTTCCATGGCTTCCTGTGTGAGCACCGCGATTTCATTGCGCTCTGCATCAGTTAACTCCGTGTAGTCCGCCACATGTCGATACGGACAAATCAATAGATGTCCTGCGTTGTACGGGTAAAGATTGAGAACTACATATGCTACTTCGCCACGGTGAGCGACCAGATCCAATTCTTCATTGTCGTCGAGATCTGGCGCAACACAGAACGGGCAGACATCTGGGTTATTACCGCCACGCAAATACTCCAACCTGTGTGGCGTGTAGATCCGGTCCCATGACGGACTCATTTTAGACCTGCACTCGGTCCGCAATTGCCGAGGCGATCTCATTAATAGCATCCGCGATAGCCACGCCATTCTTTTGGGTTCCATCACGGTACCTAAATGAAACGGCCCCAGCTGCTACGTCTTCGTCACCTGCGATCAACATAAAAGGAACCTTTTGCTTCTGGGCATTACGAATTTTTTTCTGCATGCGGTCATCGGATGAATCAACTTCCACTCGGATGCCAAGTGATCGCATTTGTCCCGCAATACCCTCAAGGTAATCGACGTGTGAATCAGAAATTGGAATTCCTTCAACCTGAATGGGTGCTAACCAAGGAGGGAACGCACCCGCGTAGTGCTCAAGGAGGACCGCGAAGAAACGTTCAATGGAACCAAAAAGTGCGCGATGCACCATGATTGGTCGTTGTTTTGCTCCGTCCGACCCCTGATACTCCAGGTCAAATCTTTGAGGTAATTGAAAGTCAACCTGAATCGTAGACATTTGCCAGGTTCGCCCAATGGCATCCTTCGCCTGGACTGATATCTTCGGTCCATAAAAGGCTGCACCGCCCTCGTCAAGTACTAACTCCAAATTTTGTTTTTGGGCGGCCAATCGCAGAAAATCGGTGGCCACATCCCATTCCTCATCGGTTCCAACGCACTTTTCTGGGTTTTTAGTCGACAACTCCAAATAAAAGTCTGACAGACCATAATCGCGCAACAAACCGAGAACAAATTCCAACAAAGAATTTAGTTCTTCTGGTAGTTGCTCCAAGGTGCAATAAATATGAGCGTCGTCTTGAGTGAAGCCCCGGGCACGTGTCAACCCGTGAACAACTCCCGATTTCTCGTACCGATATACGGTTCCAAATTCAAAGAGACGCATGGGAAGTTCACGGTAGGAGCGCCCTCGCGCTGAGAAAATCAGGTTGTGCATGGGGCAGTTCATCGGCTTGAGGTAGTAGTCAGCACCTTGACGTTTCACCTGCCCGTCGGGGTGAAATTCTGAGTCCAAGTGCATCGGTGGATACATGCCGTCCGAATACCAGTCAAGGTGACCTGACTTTTCAAATAGGGCACCTTTGGTGATGTGCGGAGTGTTAACAAACTCGTAGCCTGCTTCTTCGTGCCTTTTGCGGGAGTAGTCCTCCATCACTCGGCGAACGATTCCACCTTTCGGGTGGAAGACGGCTAGCCCTGATCCGACTTCCTCGGGGAATGAGAACAAATCTAATTCGGCACCGAGTTTGCGGTGATCGCGCTTTTCTGCTTCGGACAAGAACTCTAGATAACCGCGTAGTTCTTCTTTACTCGGCCAGGCAGTTCCATAAAGCCTCTGCAGGGATTCCTGTTTTTGATCACCTAACCAATAAGCGGCAGAAGAGCGCATCACTTTGATTGCATTTTGTGGAATGTAGGAAGTATCTGGAACATGGGGCCCTCGACAAAGATCACTCCAACAGGTCTCCCCTGTTTTTACATCAACATTGTCATAGATGGTGAGCTCAGTTCCCCCGACTTCCATCACCTCTGGGTCGAGAATTTCTGCACCTGAGTCGGACCCGATCAGACGCAACTTAAATGGCTCACCCGCGAGTTCGGCGACAGCTTCATCTCGAGTGACTACTCGGCGACTGAAACGCTGCCGAGATTTAATGATGCTCACCATCTCTTTTTCAATTGCCTCTAGATCTTCCGGCTTCAATGGCTCTGGCAGATCAAACTCATAATAAAAACCGTCGGTAATCGGTGGCCCTATTCCCAGTTTCGCAGCGGGGATCAGCTTTTGGGTAGCCTGCGCCGCTATGTGAGCAGCAGAGTGCCGCAAAATTGCCAAACCCTCGGGGCTGGAAATGTGAACTCCTGAAACCGTATCGCCCTCTTCTAACGGAGCCACCAGATCGACGATCACTCCATTAACGAGCGCCGCGACCATCCCACTCTGCTTAGGAAACAGGACAGCTGCACTGGCGCCGGCTTCAAGGTCACCAACACGCGAAACCGGTCCCTCTACGACTGTGACCTGCACTGGGCTCCTCAATGAATTAAACGCAACAACCGATGGCTTCGGTGGGCGATACTGGGTTCGAACCAGTGACCCCTCGCGTGTGAAGCGAGTGCTCTACCACTGAGCCAATCGCCCGAAACTGCGCCTAACCGTACTACTTAGCGACGCACCAGGGCTTTGGGCCGTGCGGTCAGCAAAGATCCTTGGCCTTTCAAGCGGCAAATGCGCGGATTTTTCGGACTTTGGGTCTACCGTGAAGGCTACCTAAAATCCCCATGTGTTTCAGCAACACGACTTAAGGAGCAACTACATGCACATTTCCCAGCGACTGCGCCGCACCTTTGGTGTGTTGGCCAGCCTGACTCTGGTGACGGGAGCGATTGCAATTGCAAGCCCTGCAGCGCACGCCGACGGGACACTCAGCGGACCTGCTTCGGCGAATATCTCTCAAACAGTCACCTTCACATTTTCCTCTCCTCCAGCAGGACAATTGCAACTCGAAGATCAAACGGGACAGGTGTGGTCCACAGTTACGACAGGGCTTGGGGATTCCAGTGTTAACTTCAGTTTTACAACACCCTCGACCGCTGCAACTCTTTCGCTCTCCGTGTGGAATGTCGACTCCCAAGGATTCGTATCAAACTCAGTTCCATTAACTATTGTCGGTGCAGTTGCGACCACCACGGTCGTCAGTGCACCAAATACCGCAACAATTGGGCAATCCACAACTATTAATGTGAACGTTACAAGTAGTGGTGGAAGTCAATACACCCCTGCAGGTCAAGTCCGTTTGACAGATGCCAATGGTGCTCAATACGTTCTGATGAACCTCACTGCAGGACCAGCTGCTGGGCAATCCTTCGCCTACTATCGATGGACACCAAAAACTGCAGGCACATTCTTCTTCATTGCCACCTATGTCCCAGCAGCGGGAAGTCAAGCAACGGCGTCCACTTCCGTTCAAGATGCCGTAATCGCAACACCCTCGGGTAATACAATTTCTCTCACAGCTCCTCCAAATTTGAGTGTTGGCGCACCCGTTACCCTAGTTGCAACGGTTTACCCCTCAAGTGTCCAAGGATCCGTTGGTTTCAATGTCAACGGTGCTTGGATCAGTCCTTCAATTCCATTGGTTAATGGGCAGGCAACTTTTTCATGGAAGCCCACAGCCGCCGGCAAGGTCACACTTGGCGCGAGCTACACGACAAATAACGGTGGATCAGGTTCCACCACAGATGTTGTAACAGTGAACGCCCCGACATCAACGGATGTCATTACTCTCGTCCAACCAGGCTGGGGGAACTGGTCAAATGGTGGCAGCTACAACATGGGCAATGGATCCAACTTCACCTTTGTCGCAAGTACACTTTCAGGCGCTCCTGTCACTCTGAGTGAAACAGGTCCCTGTCAGGTCTCCGGACTCACCCTTGCCGTGAACTCGGGCTCCGGGAACTGCACCATGAAGGCCGTCTCACCAGGAGCCAATGGATACTCGGGTGTCACATACACCTACAACATCAATTTGGTGCCAGGAATTCAGTCAGCCAATGTCTCGGCCCCGCCATCAGGTAGGTACAAGGTTGGCCGAGTGTTAGTTTTGGAATCCCCCAACGCAGCCGATACAAACGCTGGTCAGAACATTAATTGGGT
>JAFMCP010000050.1 GCA_017857705.1 Candidatus Nanopelagicales bacterium | reverse complement strand
GACGAATAGCATGAAGCACACACTCGAGTTTGGGAATCATGCCTTCGGTCACTTCCGGTAGTAACTGTTCAACTTGAAGAACAGTCAGTTCCGACATGAGTGATTCTGGATCTGGATAGTGAGCTAAAACACCGTCGACGTCTGTCATCAAAATCAATCTATGCGCACCTAAGGCCCCGGCCAGTGAGCCCGCTACCGTGTCTGCATTGACGTTGAGACTTTCACCAAATTCGGTGGAAGAGACTGGTGAGACTACTGGTACATATGCATTTTCGACCAATACTTCAATTATCCTTGGGTTGATAACTTCAATTTTTCCGACTAGCCCGAGGTCAAATTCTTGGTCAATCAATAGAGTTGCAGTAAACAATTTGGAGTCCTCACCACTGACCCCGACCGCTGGAACGCCATTCACATTGAGTGCGGTAACAAGGGATCGCTGGACCTCACCTGTCAAAACCGTAGCGACGACCGATGCGATTTCCGGCGTTGTTACTCGGAGGCCACCGAGAAACTCACTCTCAATATTGAGTCGACTTAGCATGTGCGAAATCTGGGGGCCGCCTCCGTGCACGATAACTACACGAAAATCGTTTTCAAGGAGCACCTTGATATCGTGAGCGAAGGAGGTGAATAAGTCTGGCGAAGTCATGGCGTTGCCGCCAAACTTGATAACAATAATTGGCGCTTCATTGGTCATGTTGAATACTCCGAGTTCTCAACCACGTAACCAATCGACAAGTCATTTGTTCGGATGAGAGCACGATCTGCTCCTGAATGTAAATCGATTACGACATCAATATGTCGCTTCGTCAGATCAACGAGGGATCGATCTTCACCTACTCCCCCACCAACACAAATCTTGACTCCATTAATGGTGACATCGACCTGATCAGGCTCAAAGAACGCATTCGTTGTTCCTACTGCTGACAGGATTCGACCCCAGTTTGGATCCTGACCAAACATTGCACACTTGAATAGGTTGCTGCGCGATACTGCTCGCCCCACCGACACAGCATCCGATTCAGTTTGAGCCCCAATAACTTCAATATGAATTTCCTTAGTAGCACCTTCTGCGTCAGCCATGAGGAGTTGCGCTAAATCCTCACACACTTTATTCAGGGACATCTGGAAATCTTCGGGGTTGGGTGTAACTCCACTTGCTGCATTTGCCAACAAAATAACGGTGTCATTTGTTGACATGCATCCGTCTGAGTCCAAGCGATCAAATGTCTGTGCGCTAGCTGTGCTCAGCGCTTGTTGCAAGAATTGAGGGTCAATATCGGCATCTGTAGTAATTACCGAGAGCATTGTTGCCATACCTGGAGCTAGCATTCCCGCTCCTTTCGCCATACCACCAATTGTGTATCCATGTTCAACCACCGCTGAGACTTTGTATCTCGTATCGGTTGTCATGATTGCCTGCGCGGCCTTAATCCCACCATCGGGCGATAATTCGGCGATTGCTGTGCTGACTCCTGCTTTAAGTGCATTCATGTTGAGTCTTTCACCGATTAGTCCGGTTGAGCACACGAATACCTCACCTGCCCCGAAGTCCCTTTCTCCCTGGGCACTGAGTTCCGAGGCCACGAGTTCAGCGGTTAAGTGCGTGTCCGCGAACCCTTCAGGTCCCGTGCATGCATTTGCGCCTCCTGAGTTCAACACGACTACCCGTCCGTCCCCGCCCGAAAGGATTTGTTGCGACCAGATGACAGGAGCGGCAGCAAATCGATTCTGGGTGAAAACTGCGGCAGAAATTGCCTTGGGCCCGGTGTTTACTACTAGTGATACATCTTTTGCACCACTGGATTTAAGGCCTGCCGCAACACCTGACGCAGAAAACCCTTGCGATTCTGTCACGCTCATGGTGTAACTCCAGTTTGTAATAGCCCCGTTGTTTCAGCAAGGCCACACATGAGATTTGCGTTTTGAATGGCCTGTCCAGCTGCGCCTTTCACCAAGTTATCCAAGGTGGCAATGACAATTAGTTGCCCTGAATGTTCATCAACGTTCACACTCAGTTGAACGTAATTGCTCCCAATGACGCTTCCCGTATTGGGCATACTCCCCTCATCAAGAACCGACACGAAAGGAGAATCTTTGAAGTATTCCCGGTAAATCTCTCGCGGATTCCCCGTGGCATCAATCGAAAGGGAACTGGTGCACGTTGCAATGATTCCCCGCGGCATCGGAGCCAGCAGGGGTGTAAAGCAAACGCGTGGTTCAACTTCTGGCCTAATGGAACGAAGAACCTGCTCGACTTCCGGAGTGTGTTGGTGAACGCCACCAATTTTATATGCACTCATAGACCCCATAACCGCTGAGGCGATCAGGGATGGGGTGGGAACCCTCCCCGCACCGGTTGTTCCACTGGCAGCAACAACGTTGATAGCCGAATGTCCGATGAGGTGAGCCTGGAGCGCAGGTGCACTTGCCAACGAAATCGCAGTTGCATAGCAACCCGGATTGGCAATTCTGGTGGCCGCGGCAATCACTGCACGCTGGTGTGAGAGTTCTGGAAGGCCGTACGTCCATGACCCCGCATGAGCTCCTCCGTAATACTGCTCCCAAGCCTGTGGGCTAGCAAGTCTGAAATCCGCGCCCAAGTCGACAATCATCTGATCAGGGTTTACCGCGAGAAGTTCAGCAGCCAGAGATGCAGATTGTCCATGCGGCAGTGCCATGAAAACAATGTCCGCTTGGAGCTGCTCAGCGTTCGCCGAACACAGCAAAAGAGAGCCAACTTGGGACGGGGCAAGTGCCGGGTGCAGTGAATCCACCCGCTCACCCACAGATGAGTGTGCCGCGGCGGCAACGACCTCAAAGTGTGGATGAACCTCTAGTAACCGCATTAATTCGCCACCGGCATAGCCTGATGCTCCAGCAATTGACACTCTCATAGTACAAATATACACATATGTGTATAAAAATACTTGTAGCCCCTATCGGAGCGTGCCACCAACCCGTTCGGACACCGCTGTGATGATTTGGTTACGTAGATCCTGGAGCTCCTGTGGTGCCAGGGTTTGACCCTCTCCCCGAAAACGCAAAGCGAATGCGAGTGATTTATGGCTCTCTGGAATCTGATCACCCTCGTAGACGTCAAAAAGCCGAATCGACTCCAGGAGTTCCCCACCTGCTGCTCGAATGCAAGCTTCAACCTCGGCAACGGGACGATCTCGTGTCACCACAAACGCCAAATCCTCTTTCGCTACCGGCGAGTTGGAAAAAGCTGGCGCTATGGAACTGTTGACCGCCGAGGCTAACAACACGCTTAGGTCAACTTCTGCGGCACAACTTCGCCGTGGAAGGTTCCAATGCTCAATAACGGCAGGGTGTAATTCACCGGCAGAACCGACAACCTCCGACGTACCTTTTAATACAATCTCCGCACACCGACCCGGATGAAAACTTGGGTCGTTTCCCGTGTGTACCTCCAGATCAACACCAAGTTCGTCTGCCACGACAAGAACTGCGTCAATTGAATCTCGCCAAGTTGCAGCACGCGGGTTCCCCCAGACCCCAACGGACTCGATTGCTCCGGTAATAACTACACCCAAATGCTCAGGCTGGGCCGGCAAGACCACCTGCATCTGTTCCCAGACACTTTCTGAAGGCCGTGAGTCGACGCCGGGGTCAAGACCGCCCTTAACTACCCCACCGAGAAACACGGACCCAATCTCAAAAAGCGCCAAATCATTCTCTCCTCGACCCACATTTCGAGCAGCAATAGAAAGCATGCCTGGCAGCAGTGTTGATCGCATTTGGGGAGCAAGGTCAGACAACGGATTCACCAGAGTGGGTGTCTCCCGACGCAAGTCATTTTCGGGGAATCGCATTGCATCGAAATCACTCACACCGATAAAGGGGTACGCGCGGATTTCATGCATTCCGCGACCTGCCAATAGATTCCCAATCCGACGACGCAATCGTTGTTCATGGGTTAAACCTCGGCCAGCAGGTGCACTGGGCAAAGTCGAAGGAAGTTTCTCGTAGCCAACAAGTCGAACAACTTCTTCAACGAGGTCAGCCGGTTGAGTCAAATCTGGACGCCAACTTGGTGGATTTACTATACAAATGTCTGGACTGGTCCGAACGTAGGTTGCACCAATTGCATCGAGTTTTTCGATCACGGTTTGATGATCGATGACCATTCCTGCTGTACGTGTTGGAAGGTCAAGATCGAATTCGATTATAGAGTCTGACATGGGAGATTCAACCGCGCACATCCCCGCGTAACTTCCGCCGCCGTGTGCGATCAGTAATGCGCACGCACGCGCGGATGCAATTGGTGCGAGTTCCCGATCAATGCCCCGTTCAAAGCGACGTGACGCCTCACTAGAGATCTTGTGTCGCCTTGAATTTCCGGCGACCGTTGATGCGGGGAAAAATGCAGCTTCAAGGGCAATGCTGGTGGTCGTCGCATCAATTTCAGTTGTCAATCCCCCCATTGTCCCAGCGAGCCCAATGGGTCCGCTGGAGTCGGCGATTATTGAATCGAGTGGGGAAAGATTTCGCACAACATGATCAAGAGTCTCTAAGCTCTCACCAACATTGGCACGACGAACCCGAACTGGACCTCTTATTTTTTCCAAGTCAAATGCGTGAGTGGGTTGACCAAGTTCCAGCATGACGTAGTTCGTTACGTCAACAGCCAATGAGATGCTGCGAATTCCACACGCCTGCAAACGCGCCACCATATAACGAGGTGTTGGTGCATCTGGATTAAAACCAAGAACCGTGCGAAGAGTGAGCAATTCACAGGCACTGAAGTCTTCAATTATGCAATCACGCGGTTCAAGTCCACTTTCTGGAGCACCCAGATCTGGTTCCCAATTAAGGGCTGGGTCGCGGAATTCCACTCCAAAGGCTGTTGCAACTTCTCGCGCAACACCACGGACGGACAACGCGTACCCTCGATCTGGCGTCACGGCAATGTCAAGAACTTCTTCACCAATGCCCAACAAATCATTTGCATCCTGTCCTGGTTTAACGCCATCCAAGACCAAAATCCCAGCATGATCCTGCCCAAGCCCGATCTCGCGCTCTGAGCAGATCATGCCGTCAGAGACGTGACCATAGGTTTCACGAGAAGTAATCGTAAAGTCACCGGGCAAAGTGACACCGGGCTCTGCGACTACGACGTGGTCGCCTACCGCAAAATTAGTTGCACCACAAACAATTCCCCGGATTTGCGTACCTATGTCAACCTGACACCAGCGAATTGGTTTTTTGAATTCAGCGAGTTCCTCAATTTCGACCACGCGACCAATAACCAACGTGCCGCTGACACCAGCACCGACAGTTTCGATGCCCTCGACTTCTAAGCCGGCATTGATCAAGGCTGCGGCTATCTCGCGTGCATTTGCTTGAACGGGTGCGAACTCCTTGATCCACGAAACTGGGAGTTTCATTACGCCTCCAAACCGAATGCAGCGGTAAAACGAATGTCGCCTTCAACCATGTCCCGCATGTCCGAGACCCCACTTCGAAACATCAAGGTTCGTTCAATTCCCATTCCAAATGCAAACCCCGAGTACACGTCAGGATCGATTCCCACAGCTCGCAGGACTTTAGGATTGACCATTCCGCAGCCACCCCACTCGATCCAACCTTCACCGCCACATGCGCGGCACCCTGTGGAATCAGGGTCGCCGAGACATACGAAACATTTTAAATCAACTTCCGCACTCGGTTCGGTGAATGGGAAAAAGGACGGGCGCCAACGAATATCGATCTCAGGACCGAACATGACTTGAGCCAAATGATTCAAAGTCCCGCGAAGGTCGGCCATGGTCAATCCCTTATCAACAGCCAAACCCTCTATCTGATGAAAGACAGGCGTGTGCGTCGCGTCAAGTTCATCGGTTCGAAAAACTCGACCCGGGGCTACTACGTAAATTGGTAAAGCCCTTTCAAGCATCGCGCGAACCTGAATCGGTGACGTGTGGGTCCTGAGAACAACCCCCGAGTCAGGACTTTCAACAAAGAAAGTGTCCTGCATCAGTCGCGCAGGATGATCTTTCGGAAAATTGAGTGCGTCAAAATTCGCCCACTCAAGTTCTAACTCAGGGCCTTCGGCGATTTCGTATCCCATGGCGATAAAAACGTCACACAGTCGCTCCATGAGAGTGGTTAGGGGGTGACGCGCACCTCGCTTAACTCGATCAACGGGAACACTGACGTCGACTTTTTCGCCGAGGAGAACTTCATTGTCGCGAATTTGGGTGAGTTCAATTTCACGCGTTTCAAGAACCTCCTTGATGCGCGTTTTCGCTTCTCCAATTCTCTTCCCCACCTCAGCCTTTGCCGCCGGAGGTAACGCGCCAATTTCCCGGTTTGCTAAGGAAATTGGGGAACGATCCCCAAAATGTTCAAGTCTGGCAGCCTTTAGAGAATCCAAATCTGTGGCGTGGTTGAATGCTGCGAGTGCATCGGCAACCATTTTGTCAACCGAATCGGCATTAAGTGCTGAGACTTGCTTTGGATCAAATGACTTATTGGGAGCAGACAACCTAAGCCTCCAAAATCGCAGCAACGAGCAGATCTGCGCTCGCCTCAATATCTCCGGTGCCATGGACAACTAGGTCTGCATTCAATGGCGGTTCATAGGTTTGCCCGACACCTGTCATATTGGGCAAATTGCCTGCGGCAGCCTTTGCATAAAGTCCCTTAGGATCACGCTCCGAACAGATCTCCACCGGGGTATCAACGAATACCTCGATGAAGTCGCCCTTGTCAAAGAGTGTGGCTGCGCTCTCACGATCAGAGCGGAATGGCGAAACCAGTGCAACGAAAACAACAACTCCACTGTCCCTCATCAGCTTGCTCACCTCGGCTACACGACGAACGTTTTCAGCACGATCTTCTGGTGTGAATCCAAGGTCTTTATTCAGACCGGTTCGCATGTTGTCACCGTCGAGGACATAGGTATGGATTCCCATTGCATGCAATTTCCTGACTGCTGCATCGGCGATTGTGGACTTGCCCGAACCTGAAAGGCCGGTAAGCCATACGACTCGCGCGGGGTGACCCATTAGCGATGAACGCGCTTGATGATCTACGTCGTAGACATGTGGGACAACATTGAACGCCCGACGCATTGCGTGTCGAGAAAGACCTGCAGCGACAGTGTCGGCGGTCACTCTGTCAACAAGTAGAAACCCTCCGGTATCCCTGCACAATGAATACGGATCCATGGGAATTGGACGATCTGTAGCGATCTCTACTCGCCCAATGTCGTTCATGTTCAATACTCGCGCGGCATGCTCATGCCCAGAGACAACATCAAGACGATGTCGCACGTTTGTCACTGTGGCGGGAACTGAACGCGAACCGGAAATTAACAAATACGAGCGCCCGTGTGCTAGCGGCTCCTCGCCCAACCACACCATGTCGACACCGAAACGATCTGCAGGCTGAAGAGACGTTCCCCCAGCTAAAATATCTCCGCGAGTTACATCAACTTCATGGTCTAGGGTGAGGGTAACTGCCTGCCCATAGGTTGCCAATTCTAAATCACCATCCGCGGTGACGATTCGGGCAATTTTGGCAGTGCGACCGGAGTCCGCAACCACAATCTCATCTCCTGGGCGCACCGACCCAGCAACTACCGTTCCTGCGTAGCCACGGAAATTACCGTCGGCACGAACAATAAATTGAACCGGGAACCTAAAACCTTCATCCGTTACTCTGCCAATTGGTTCCCAATCGGCAAGGGCACCAAGTAACGACTCGCCTTTGTACCACGGCATTGCGTCAGATTTAGTTGCAACGTTTGCGCCGGAGACAGCGCTCACCGGGATGCCATCAATTTGTTGTACACCCAGACGTGCAGCCGTTGTTCTCACTTCACCCATTACTTGTTCGAAAACTTCGTGCGAGTAGTCGACAAGGTCCATCTTGTTGACAGCGACAATGATTGTTTGCACACCCATGAGAGCGCATACTGTTAGGTGTCTGTGAGTTTGCGGACGAACGCCTCGAGCTGCGTCGACGAGGAGTACGGCAACGTCTCCATTTGAGGCAGCTACGGCCATATTACGGGTGTACTGCTCGTGTCCGGGTGAATCTGCGATCAATACTCGCCTGCCATTTGGCAAGTTGAGATGCCGATAGGCCACATCGATTGTGATTCCTTGCTCACGCTCGGCTTCCAGTCCATCGGTCAACAGCGAGTAATCAACTTCGCCCACAGGCACTGTGGATCCGCCACGCCGAGTGGTGCGCGCATACTCCAATTGGTCGATAGGAACACTGTCCGTTTCAACGAGCAAGCGACCAATCAGCGTTGACTTGCCGTCGTCGACCGAGCCACAGGTAACAAGATGCAGTACTGGAGTTTGTCCACTCATTAGAAATAGCCTTCAGCTTTCTTCGCTTCCATAGAACCGCCACCTTCACCGTCAATGAGACGCCCAGAGCGCTCGGAAACTTTGCTCGTTTCCATTTCAGCAATCAAGTCGGCCAGATTATTTGCGGTTGATTCAACCGCACCTGAAAGCGGATAGCAGCCAAGGGTTCGAAACCGCACACTCTTCATAACGGGAACTTCACCTTCGTTGAGTGGAAAACGCTCGTCATCTACCATCAGCAACGTTCCACCACGCTCCACAACTGGCCGTTCCTTGGCGAAATAGAGACCTGGGATTTCAATATTTTCACGCTCGATGTAGCGCCAAATATCAAGTTCAGTCCAATTCGATAATGGGAAAACTCGCATACTCTGCTCAGGTGCAAGCTGTGTATTGGCGGTCCGCCAGAACTCTGGTCGCTGTTTTCTCGGATCCCAACGGTGCCCCGGTTCCCTCAAAGAAAAGATGCGTTCCTTAGCCCGGCTGCGTTCCTCGTCTCGGCGTGCACCACCGATGGCTGCATCAAATTCATATCGATCAATTCCCTCGCGGAGCGCCACAGTTTTCATGAGTCGCGTGTACTCGTGGGTGCCATGGGTAAAGGGGGTTACACCCTCAGCCATTGCTTCTAGGTTTTGCGCAATCCTTAGATCAAGTCCGAGGTCCCTCGCGCGCTTGTCCCGAAACTCGATCATCTCCTTGAATTTCCAAGTTGTATCGATGTGCATCACGGGAAATGGCAAGGGCGACGGGTAGAAAGCCTTGATAGCTAGATGTAAAAGAACTGATGAATCCTTGCCGATGCTGTACAACAGGACCGGATTGCGGAATGCCGCAGCGCTCTCGCGATAAATATGAATCGCCTCTGCCTCGAGTTCGTCAAGGACCGCGGAATAAGGAACAGTCTGTTGCACTCCAAGACTCCTGACAAACAATTTTCGATGGACGGATGGTTGAACTGTTGGCAAGCCTAATAGGGCAGTGAGTAACTATGCCTCGGAGAGTACTTCCATGCTGGATTCCGCACCGGAATCGGATTTGGCACGAGCGGCAGCCCGTTCAGCACGCTTATTCATTGCGGATTCATTTCCCGCAGCGATTATCTCTGGAGCCAAAAATGGCGATTCAATGCTGGTTACGGGGTTTCGAGCAGAGATCCACGATTCGAGTTCCGGGCCCGACTCATAAGAAGTAATGAGGCAGTAACGCGGTTGATTGCCAGGGTGCCAAACGGCGTGATAAAGACGCTGGGTGTCAATAACAACTTGAGCACCCGCGGGCAACGGCACCCGAACCTCAGTTGAAGGGTCATCCCGATCCTCGCGAAGGATCATGACCGAATCGGGGTTATCGGTTAAATTATAGAAAGAGCGAACAATCCAGCCCGTTCCATCGGGGTTAAGCCGATTGTTGTCGTCCCTATGCAGATTGTAAATGGCGTCTGCATAGGTATTCGGCTGCAATTCGATAACGCGACAACGGCCAATATTTGCACCTACTTCTTGCGCGCGCTTTGTCAGAATCGGCGCAATATCTACGTTTTCTTGAACCCAAACTCCATCTTTGTCTGTTTTTGGTGGAGTGTGATTCCAAAACCCGTCGCATTCCATATCGCCATAGGCACTCGCCAGCGGAGCAAACCGAGTGTCGCCGGAAGACTTCCAATCAACAAAAACTAAGTCTTCCCATTCGCGCGGATCGGCCTCTTGGTCGTAGGAGTCAACGATGACGTATCCGGTCTGATCAAATACTGGTAACTGCGTGTACGACATGCTCCCATTTTCGCACTTTGTGAGCGGCTATGCAGCACTCAACCGCGCGTGTTGGACAGCATTTTCACTTGATACATGCCTAAATTACATGTGAATAAAGACATAGGGCGGCACTCACCGCAGCATTGAGTGATTCCACGCCGGCAGCCATCGGGATCCGAACGCCTGTGAAGCTCCACTTGCCCGAGACCCAAGTGTCACTGACCCCATGAGCTTCTGAGCCGATGACCCAAATTGGGTTGTTGGAATCCGCGGTGATACCAGCATGGAGTTCAACGGCGCCCTGGCCCGTAAGAACAAAGACGGATCGATCCTTGGGTAAGACTTCTGGTCCAGCAACTTGGGCTATCGGGACGTGAAACAGTGAACCTGCGCTGCTACGAACAACTTTTGAATTGAGCGGGTCAACGCATGAACCAAATGTGAGGATTCCGGCGGCACCTGCTGCATGTGCGGTCCGGATAATTGTGCCCATATTCCCTGGGTCGGACAGGGAATCAACGATCACAATTTGACCTGGACGAGACAGAATTTCAGTAGCGTCTTCCTTGGCAATTGAGCATAGAGCCAGTACCCCTTGCGGTGATTCTGATTCACACAGTGCGCTCATGACTTCAGCAGAGACGAGTGTGGTTGCGGTATCAAAACTTTCAAATTCCTCAAGGTGCTCCTCCGTCAGGAAGAGCTCCTCGATTCGATTACTGGGCGCCATTGCGACAACAGACGGGCCTTCCGCTAGAAAGTGTCCCGCTGCGTATCGCGATGATTTCTTGTGAAGTTTTGTTAACTCTTTAACCCGCTCTGACTTACGCGAGGTTATGGTGCGCAACTAGGCGCTCTGCGCTGGAACCGCTGCACGAGCTATTTCCACCAATGCCGCAAAAGCTGCTTCGTCATTCACAGCAAGTTCGGCCAACATTCGACGATCCACTTCCACATCAGCAGCTTTCAAGCCCTGAATAAAGCGGTTGTAGGTCATGTCGTTCGCACGGGCGGCAGCATTGATGCGCTGAATCCACAGTCGACGAAAATCACCCTTACGCTTGCGACGATCCGCGTAGGCGTAAACCATCGAATGGGTAACCTGTTCCTTGGCCTTTCGGTACAAACGTGACCGTTGACCGCGGTAACCGGAAGCGCGCTCGAGAATTACCCGACGCTTCTTGTGCGCATTTACTGAACGCTTAACGCGTGCCATGACTTCTCCTGATATTCGTTAGTTGAAAGAATATTTATTTATGTTCGAAATAGTTACTACAGTTTTTAGTGAAATTAGCGGCCAAGAAGTTTCTTGACTGACTTCAAATCTGCTGGTGAAACTTGCTGGTCAGCGGCAAGACGACGAGTGCGCTTGCTTGACTTCACCTCGAGTAGATGGCGCTTGTTGGCCTGCTCGCGCATGATTTTTCCAGAACCGGTTACCTTGAAACGCTTCTTGGCACCACTATGTGTCTTTTGCTTCGGCATAATCTTTCCTTTCAGTCCGTTTCCTGCGAAACGGGGGCTTCGTCGGTTGCAGGTGTGTCTTCCTGCTTCTTTCCTTCAGACTTTTTCCTCAGCGGTGCGAGCACCATGAGCATGTTGCGCCCATCTTGCTTCGGAGCGGCCTCTACAAATCCAATTTCGGCAACATCTTCAGCCAAACGACCCAGTAACTTGATTCCCAGTTCAGGCCTGCTCTGCTCACGCCCACGGAACATGATCGTGATCTTGACCTTGTCCCCGGCCTTGAGGAAGCGAAGAACGTGACCTTTTTTTGTTTCATAGTCATGTGAATCAATCTTGGGTCGGAGCTTCATTTCCTTGATCACGGTATGCG
>JAFMCP010000049.1 GCA_017857705.1 Candidatus Nanopelagicales bacterium | reverse complement strand
CTGTGTTTGTTGTCTGACCTGTGTTTGTTGTCTGATCTGTTTTCGTTGTCTGACCTTGCTGAATATCAATAACAACCCGAATCGCGAAATAGAGGGTCGCTGCAATGTGGACGAAGGTAGCTGCGGCATACCACTGAGGTGTCAATGTCTGTGATTCGTCCACTCCATATCCTGCAAGGAACCACCAGATCGCAATGAAGTAAATGACCTCGCCGAACTGCCAGATCAGGAAATCGCGCCAGTTGGGTCGGGCTAATACGGCAATTGGCACAAGCCAGAGAACGTATTGAGGTGAATACACCTTGTTGGTCACGACAAATGCCGCAAGGATGAGAAATGAAATCTGTGCAATGTTCGGTGAACTTGGTGCCTTTTTTACCAGTATCGCTATTGCAATGAGTAATAAAACGAACAGTGCCGTTGAAGCAACGTTTAGCAGGTTGTCAGGAATTGTTGGTAGCCCGATTTGGGTTATCGCGTACCAGAAGGAACCGAAGTCAATTGATCTACCAAGATTGAAGGTATAAAAGTGAATCCAACCTTCAAAGTTTGCAATCGCAAATGGAAAATTAACCAGAAGGAAAGTGGTGATTGTTGCCACAATCATGTTAAGTGTTGGCCGCCATGACTTATTTTTCCACGCTAAAAGAATGAATCCAAAGATAAGAAAAATCGGATAAAACTTGGAGGCTATGGCCAGTCCCAGTAACACTCCCGTAAGTACTGGCTTCTCTCTTGACCAAGCGAGAAATGCAAGGGACACGAATGCGATCGGAATGAGATCCCAATTGATTGTTGCCGCCAAGATCATGGTTGGCGCAAAAATAATCATGGCTGCACGCCACGGATCTTTCGGCTTGGTAAGTGCTGTCGCAATTACAGTTACTACAAAAGGAATGAATAGCAGGATTACATTCATGTCGAAGAATGCGCGGTATCCGTCGGGGTAGAGCGAGAGAATCCAACCGGTAAAAACTGCAGAGAAATACATAAAGACACCTGTTCCCACCGGATACTCCAAATAAACTTCATTTGTACCCGTTTGGATGTAGGGGAATATCCCCTCGGCGAATCCGCGGTCGACATAGAGCGGTGGAATATCCGAGTAACACAGGTGCATGTAGCGCTGCGGGTCGCTCCAGCCATTTGCAACGCAGGAAAAGTCGAGTAGATAACCAAGGGAATAGGTCATTGCAGCCAAGATAATGAGTACGTAGATCGGAGGTAGGAGCGTGTAGCCACGATTAGCAAGTCGGCCAAAAGGTCCGCCGAGACGCTCTGTGATGGTCGGCTCGCTCATAAGTGAATTATGGTCTTCCTTCATCTATCGGCTGATCAGTTGAGGGTCGTTCGGGTCCGAACTCGTTCATTGGATCGTCCAATGGGTCTTCCGTTGGCTGTTCGTTTTGATTTGAATCAACGGTAGCTGGATCTGAGCCCGTGTTCTCTGGTCCGAACTCATTTATTATTTCCGGAATTGGGCAACCGAATGGGATTTCTTCCAAATCGGTTTCAATGAAGTCCGGACATTCAACCGGGGTGAAAACATTGTCCGGTGGTTCCGGGAAATCCATGACCGGCTCTTTTTTGAGTGCGTCCTTCATGAACGCGGTCCAGATTGAACCCGGGAAGGATCCGCCAGTAACCGTGGTCAACCCACCGGTTCCTGACATCGAGATGGGTATTCCTTTCGAATCTTCTTTGGCCATGAGCACGGCGGCTGAAATTTGTGGGGTGTAGCCGGCAAACCAGGCACTCTTGTTGTCATCTGTCGTTCCCGTTTTCGCGGCTGCTGGTCGTTCAAGTGCACGGGCGGTCGTGCCCGTTCCATTGGTAACAACTTTGGCCAGCGAGTAACTGACGGTGTTTGCAACGTCGGAACTAAAGGCACTCGCAAGTGTTGGCTCATACTGGTAAAGCAGGCCCCCATTCGAACCGAAAACCTGCTTAACAAATGTTGTGCTGCTGCGCACTCCTTCGTTGGCAAATGTTGCGTAGGCATTTGCCATATCTAATCCCGAAGGGGAAGCGGTACCCAGGACAAATGTCAGATCAGGTGATTCCAAATTCATCCCAGGTGTAGTTTCAGGGACACCTGCAGCGAGTGCAGCATTAACCACATTGCTGACACCAATGTCTGCTGTGAGTTCGACGTACGCGGAGTTGATGCTCAGTTCAGTTGCCTGCAGAAGTGAGACGACACCATAAGAATTATTCCCATAGTTGTTAAATGTGTAACCATTAACCGTTGATGGTGAATTTCCATTCCACAATGAATTCAATTGCACTGATTCGTCTAAGCTCGCAGCGAGTGCGAACGGCTTAAATGTTGAACCCGCCTGCGCAAACTGTTGGGTGGCGTTATTGATTTGGTCGGTAATAAAATTGGTACCGCCATACATCGCGAGCACCTCGCCCGTTCCCGGTTTTACCGCTGCAAGGCCAATTCGCAGTCCGTCAGTTCCTGAAGTCGGACCTTGATTTCTTACAGCACGTTGGGCAGCGCGTTGGGCTCTGCGATCAAATGAACTAATGATTTTTAGTCCGCCGCGTTGAATCTCTTCTTGGTCGTATCCTTGGGCGATTAGTTGTTGTTCAACTGCTGTGAGCAGGAATCCAACTTGACCACCGAGACGATCCTTTTGCTTGAAGTCAACAATTTCGGGGAATTGTGCAGAGTCACGTTGCTTTGGTGTGATGTCACCCATTTCCAGCATTGAATCCAGCACATAGGTCCATCGGGCTTTGAGACCGCTTAGGTTCTCTTCGGGGCTGAGTCCCGATGGAGATTTGATAACAGATGCAAGAACAGCACCTTGGATGAAATCAAGTTCACTCACCGGTATTCCAAAGTAGGCAATGGATGCGGCTTCAATTCCATTTGCATTTCTTCCAAAGTAGATGGTGTTCAGATAGTCCTCGAGGATTTGTTCCTTTGAAATTAGTGTTTCTAATTTGAAGGCGAGTAAGGCTTCGCTGATTTTGCGATTCCAGGTTCGATCCTGTGTCAGGAATGCGATCTTGGCGTACTGCTGGGTGATCGTTGATCCACCTTGAGTGTTGCCACCGGTTACGTTATTGAAGGCCGCACGCGCAATTCCTATTGGCGAAATTCCACCATGGTTGTAAAAGTTACGGTCTTCTGCTGCCAGGACAGCTTGTTGAACGTCAATTGGGATGTTTGTTAGGGGAACGGATCGTCGGGTTGATTCGCCCAATCGACCAATTTCATTTTTGCCGTCGGCGTAGTACACAACGGTTGCTTCACTCGTTGCCAATTCATTCGGGGTTGGTACCTCAGTGCGGGCTAGTAAAACGGCAATGACGGTCGTGCTCAAGGCCGCTAGGAGAACCAGGAGCCAAAGGGTTCTGCGCAGCCAGCGGCGGCGCCAAAATGGCACATATGAATCGGGGCTTGCGCTCCGCTTGGTCGGCCTTTTCTTTGCCGTGCTCTTAGTAGCGGAGCTCTTCTTTGCTGGGGAGCTCACGGTTGTCCTATCGGGGAAGGGGACAGATTTGCCTGTTTTCAGGGTTGTGAAGGTGCTAGGACGGTCCTAGGACGGTGCTAGGTCTTAGTCCAACAGATCATCTGCCTTAAAGGACGGTACGGCGCGCCGGGGAGTTCCATCTCCCAGTGAAAATGCACGAATCAGGTAGTTCCAGTGGCAGTCGGGGCAGACTTCAACAACGTAGACCCGGAATTCACCGAATTTGCTGCACATCGGCATTAATTCTTCGGCTTTGCGAATTCTTCCCGCGTAGGGACCCAGTTCATCGCCGTATATATAGTGCAAATCTACGAGATTTTTGCTCTTGCAAGCGGGGCAGTTACCCTTGGCTCGTTCCCCATGGAATTTGGCTGCTTTGAGTAAATAGGGGTCTGCTTCACAGTAATCACTGGTGAGTGCACCGCCACGGTGTAGTTTCGTGATATCACCTGCCCGAGAAAGTCCGTAATCCACCACATTTCGTGGTTTTTGTGGGTCTGAAACGGGCTCTGGGGCAGGGATTGGACCTCTTTTGGGTGGATTTTTGGCAGATTCACCACGAGCTACTCGACCTCGTACCCCTTCCCTGCGCATCTGAGCCATGGAATGAGTTTAAACCCGGTTTTGGTTATGGGGCTAATTCACCTCATGGGGCTAATTCACGTAATGGGGTTAGTTAGCACTAGATATATCGAAACGATATATTGATCCACATGAGTAGTCGCCGCGATGTCTTGAGTTTCGCGATCTTAGGTGTGCTCGGTGACGGTCCCCAGCATGGTTACGAATTACGAAAGCGACTCACAACGGTTCTCGGACCATTTCGAGCACTTTCCTATGGCTCTTTGTATCCCGCACTAAAACGAATGAATGCCGCCGGACTTATCGAGGAAGAGTCAGTTACGCCAGCCACTGAAAGCACTGCGCCTGCTCTTTCAGGGAGGCGGGCCCGCATTGTTTATGCGATTACGGCGCAGGGTAAAGAAATTTTTGGTGAGTGGGCCAATAAACCAGGGCCTGAAGCCTGGGAGGACGAAGGCTTTGCCGCCCACCTCGCATTTTTTTCAGCAACCGAGGAACGCACCCGCCTTCGCATATTGGAGGGGCGGCGCTCGCGCCTCGAAGAACGCGTCGAGGCACTACGCGAATCCTTGACCCGGGGCAAGGAGCGCGTAGATGCATACACACTTCAACTTCAACAGCACGGACTAGAAGGGGCTGAGCGCGAGGTGCGCTGGCTCACGGAATTAATTGATCAAGAGAAAGTAACCCAGGAAAGGTAACAGATGAGTGCACAATCCGGCGGAGAAATTCGCGTAGCAATTGTTGGCGTTGGTAACTGTGCTGCATCCCTCGTTCAAGGGGTGGAGTACTACAAGAACGCCAAGGTAGGTGAGTTTGTCCCCGGACTCATGCACGTTCAGTTTGGTCCATACCACGTAAGTGACGTCAACTTTGTTGTCGCATTTGATGTGGACTCGAAAAAAGTTGGCCTTGACCTTGCCGATGCCATCGGCGCGTCCGAGAACAACACAATTAAATTGTGTGACGTTCCCAGCACGGGTGTGAAAGTGTCACGCGGCCACACTTTTGATGGCCTCGGTAAGTACTACCGCGAAACAATCACCGAGTCTGAACTTCCTGTGGTTGACGTTGTCCAAGCTCTCAAAGATGCCAAGGTGGACGTTGTCGTGTGCTACCTGCCCGTTGGTTCCGAAGATGCGGCCAAGTTCTACGCGCAGTGCGCAATTGATGCCGGGTGTGGTTTTGTGAACGCCCTTCCTGTCTTCATTGCCGGCACCCCTGAGTGGGCAAAGAAGTTTGAAGATGCTGGACTACCAATTGTTGGTGACGACATTAAAAGTCAGGTTGGCGCAACAATCACACACCGGGTTTTGGCTAAGTTGTTTGAAGACCGAGGCGTAATTGTTGACCGCACCTACCAACTCAACGTTGGTGGAAACATGGACTTCAAAAATATGCTCGAGCGTGATCGACTGGAGTCTAAGAAGATTTCAAAGACACAGTCCGTTACTTCTCAGCTTTCACACGACCTAGGTGACAAGAATGTCCACATTGGCCCTTCGGACTACATTGCGTGGCTCGATGACCGCAAGTGGGCCTTTGTTCGCCTCGAAGGTCGCGCATTCGGTGATGTTCCCTTGAACCTCGAGTACAAACTTGAAGTCTGGGATTCACCCAACAGCGCTGGTGTAATCATTGATGCTGTTCGTGCCGCAAAGATTGCAATGGATCGCAAGATTGGCGGACCGATTCTTTCGGCTTCGAGTTACTTCATGAAGTCACCTCCGGTGCAGTACAACGACTCCGAAGCAAAGCAGGCAGTCGAAGATTTCATCGCTGGCACCATCGACCGATAGTCCTCAGACAGCCGGTAGCCTCTGTTCTTGTGCAGCGGCTACCGGTTGTTCGGTCCCTCCTTCACCGCAGGAATTTCCGGGCCCTTTACAGCACTCGTTTAGTTGGCCAATTCGGCGATGGTTTTTTCCAGGCCGCACTTGCCTCATTTGTTCTTTTTTCACCGGAACGGGAACCGAATGCTACAGCGATCGCGGTGGCATTCGGAATCTTATTGTTGCCGTATTCTTTGGTTGGACCCTTTGCTGGTGTCTTCCTTGATCGTTGGTTGCGGCGTAATATTTTAGTTCGCGCAAACCTACTAAAAGCCCTTCTCACAATTCCAGTAATTGCCGCGGTTCTTGCTGGCAGTGAATCGGTCATTCTCGGGGTCTGTGTACTGGTCGTTCTCGGTGTTGGACGATTCATCTTGAGCGGACTCTCTGCATCCCTACCGCATGTTGTCAGCGGTAAGGAACTGATCTACGCGAATGCTTTAACTCCAACCTCGGGAACCATTGCCTTCGTGGTGGGAGCAACGACCGGCCTGGGAATTAGGCAAGTTTTTGGTGGTGGAGACTCAGGTAGCGTCGCGTTGCTGCTGTTTTCAATAGGCACCTTTATCTCTGCTGCATTAATTGCGCGAACATTCGCGCATCATGCTTTAGGTCCGACGCACCAACTCAAAGCCTCAATGGTTGACTCACTTCGCGGAGTCACCGGCGATCTTCTTTCCGGTATTCGCACCTTAAATTCACATGGAGACGCCGCTAGAGCCCTCACACTAGTTGCCGGTAACCGGATTTCATTCGGCGTGATCACGGCGGGAGCCCTTCTACTGCTCCGCAACACATTCCACCTAAACAGTAATGCCGATGCTGCACTCGCAGACTTCGCGATTCTCTCTGGCTTTGCAGCCACTGCCGCGCTCATCGCCGCGATTGTTACCCCCTGGATTACCCGCAAAATAGGGATCCCCCACTGGTCCGCCTTGACAGTTGCCCAAGCAGCCATTGGCATGGGAGTTTTCGCTCTTGCAGCAACACAGCAGAGCTACCCATTGTTACTGCTGGCTGGATTCAGTCTGGGTTTTGCGGGCCAGGCGGTCAAGGTGTGCTCGGATACGGTCATCCAACGAAAAATCCCTGATGAAAGCTTGGGTCGGGTCTTCTCCCTTTTCGACATGAGCGTCAATGTCGCTCTAGTCTGCGGAATCATCATGGTGGCTCTACTCGCTCCCGTTACAGGGGTCGCACCACTTCTGTATACGGGGGTGGGACTGGGCTTGGCTCTGGCCAGTGTTTGGTACTGGCGAACGGGTAGGAAAAAACCTAATTGACCACGATCACGCATATTGGTACTCCCATCGCAAGTCATTGAGTAGGGTTTAGACATGTCTATCGGAGCCACAGAGCAGTATCAACGCAGTCCAATTACCCGTGACCGAGTCCGTCCACGAACTATTTTCTCGATCATTGTTTTTGTCTTGGCAACCATCTTGACCCCGGTCTCTGTTGCTGGGCACTGGGCTCACTCCACGGTTATTGATACAGAGCGGTACATCGAAACCATAGGTCCGATCGGCGCTAGCCCCGAGGTTCAGGCAGCATTCGCTGAAGTTGTCACCGACGCAATCGTGGAACAGGTGGACACCGAGTCGATCGTCAGTGATTTCCTTGGTGGAATTCTGCCGAATAGTGCGGTCACCGATCGTCTTGCTGGACCGATTGCAACGGGGATCAACGGTTTGATTGGGCAGGCGGTAGACACTTTCGTTACCTCCGATGCGTTCACCAATGCCTGGTTGGCACTCAATTCGGCCGCTCAAAAAGGATTCATCGCACTTTTACAGAATGAACCCAGCGGGCCAATTGAACTTCAAGGCAATGACGTTGTACTCAACCTTGACTCAGTGATCCAACTCGCTCAAGAAAAATTGGTTGAAAGTGGGATTTCCTTCGCCGCCAATGTCACGGTCCCAACCACAGATAAGCAATTCGTACTGATGAGTGTTCCGGCTCTCAGTCAAGCGCGAACCTTCTATGCATTCTCGGCACCGTTCCTCAGTTGGATCATGGTCCTAATTGCAGCAATGTTTATTCTTGCGATCTTGTTGGCACGACGTAGAGCACGAACAACCGTCGCCGTCGGTATCGTGGTGATTGGATCTTCCCTCTTACTGTATGCCGGGACCGTGCTTGGAGAAGGAGCTGTCAGCAATGAATTTGCCGGCACAATTTTTGAGAGTGCCGCCGTTGTTGTCTATCAAAATTTCCTGTCGTACCTCATTGCAGGCTTGCAAGCATTGGCGGTACTGGGTGTCATCATAATTATTGGCGGTTGGCTTGCTGGTCGCACTAATTCCGCACAGCGCACCCGAGCGCACTTCAATCGGGGCCTAAACGAAATCGCAGATCGAACTGGTTGGAACACAGGTGAGAAATTGGCACCTTATGCGCCAATTATTCGCTGGGTTGTCGTCTGCTTATGGCTTGTCATACTTCTTAGTGGGACCTACCTCGGCAGCGTGAGCGGCATAATGTTCACACTCCTTATGGCAGGGATCTGGACCGGATTGGAGATTCTTATCCGCGCTCGGACCACCATTGAAGTAATTGTTGTTTCGCAGATTGAGGTGATTGAGGTCCCTGATCAAGTCTGATTTCCATCAGGAACTTATAGGCTTCACCAACCTCACGGCCCGGTCCGATCCCTAAGATCTCCATAATTTGAGATCCATCAAGATCTGGCCGCATCGCGTCAAGTTCTTCTTGTTCCTGCAATTGTGTAATGCGTTCTTCCAAACTGTCATAGGCAGCTTGTAGTGCCGCGGCCCTACGCTTGTTACGTGTCGTTGAATCAGCTCTCGTCAATTTATGGAGCCGATTCAACTGCGCTCCGGCATCACGCACATAACGGCGAACAGCGGAATCACTCCACTCACCCGTTCCATAACCATGGAAGCGCAGGTGGAGTTCAACAAGTGTGGATACTTCTTCAATCTGTTCGTTGCTGAATCGAAGTGCCTTCATTCGTTTTTTGGTCATGCGAGCGCCAACAACTTCGTGGTGGTGGAAAGAGACCCTGCCATCAGTCTCAAATTTTCGAGTCTTTGGTTTACCTATGTCGTGGAGTAACGCCGCCAAGCGAAGAATTAAGTCATTGGGCAGTGTGGGTTCATGACTTGTTTCCAGATCAATCGCCTGCTCCAAGACCTTCAACGTGTGTTCGTACACATCCTTGTGATGGTGGTGTTCGTCTTCCTCTAGTTGAAGAAGGGGTAACTCAGGCAAAACGTATTTGGCAAGTCCTGTTTCCACCATTACGGTTAACCCAATTCGCGGATAGTCAGACATGACGATCTTGATTAATTCTTCACGGATTCGCTCTGCTGAAACTATCTCAAGTCGCGGGGCCATTTCACGCATTGCCGTAATTACATCAGGAGAAATTGAAAACTCTAATTGAGAGGAAAAGCGCGCTGCCCGCATCATTCGCAAAGGATCATCAGAAAAGGATTGTGTTGCGGTCAATGGAGTCGTTAATACTTTTTCTTCTAAGTGTTGTAAACCGTTAAATAAATCAACAAACTCCAAAGTGGGAAGTTTCAGTGCCATCGCATTCACGGTGAAATCTCTGCGGCTTAGGTCTGCAGCTAATTCGGTACCAAATTCCACAAGGGGCTTACGAGAATCAGTGCTGTAGTTCTCACTGCGATACGTCGTGATTTCAATTTGGCGGTTATCTTTATTGGCACTGATAGTGCCAAATTCAATACCGGTGTCCCATGTGTTCTGCGCCCAATCACCAAGAATTCGCTTAATGTCCTCTGGATGGGCGCTGGTGGTGAAGTCAAGATCGGCTAATAGGGAAGTTCGGCCAAGAAATGCGTCCCGAACTGGACCGCCAACTAAGGCAAGTTCAAAGCCTGAATTGTGGAAAAGTGAGCCTAATTCATAGAGTAACCCAGCAACGGGAGCTAGGCTCTCAAGCGCTTGACGCTGAAGTGAAGTGGACACGGCAGCCAAGGTTACTCACCCTTTGCCTTTATCCTCGATACATGGTGTTTTTGGGCGAGCGCATCCCCTCATGGCACCGTTTGCTCTTGGTGGTCCCTTTCCTTGTTTCCAGCCTGGTAGTGATCGGGGTTGGAGCAACACCAACCGCTGCGGATCCCAAGGGTTCGGCAATAGCAGTCGTGCTCGATCGAATGTCCCCCCTTGCGCCGCGGCCCGGTGACACCTTGAGGATTTCTGGCAAGTTGCTTAATTCCTCTGGTTCTGCGGTTAACAAGGTATCTGCACGCCTGGGTATCTCAGCCAGCCCACTTAATGAGCGTGCTCAAGTCGCGAAGACCTCAGATCTCGAACTCAATCCTGAAATTGACCCCGTGGACTACTTCCTGAGCAGGACTAAAGTAAGTGTGAGTGATGTGTTGAAGCCAGGTGACCAAGCCAGCTTCGAAATCCTCGTCCCGGTAAATGACCTACCTCTCGGTCGTGACGGTGTCTACACCGTGATGGTGGAGATTTTGGGATCAACTGGAGTGGGGAATGTGAGCCGCCAAGGAGGTGTCAGGACATTTCTTCCCTGGATGGGTCAAGAGTCAAATCCAATCGATTTGGTGTGGCTGTGGCCGCTTGCTGACTACCCCGCTCAAGAAGCAAATGGTGTTCTGTTGAATGAGGGGATACCGCGTTCATTGGCCCCTGGTGGCAGGCTGGACTCACTTCTGGACATTGCAGTCAGCAACTCATCCAAAGTAAGTTGGATCGCGGACCCTCAATTACTGCAAGTCGCCCAGGACTTATCCGGTGGCTATCAGGTTCGCAGTGGGGATTCGATCTCAGTGGGTGACCTGTCCGAAGATTCTGGTCAATGGTTATCCCGGCTAAGACAATCCCTTGATTCGAGCAGGGGTGCGGACACAGGTAGTTCTGCCTCCTCTGATCGATTACCACTTCGAGTGACTCCTTATGCAGATATTGACGCTAGTGCTGTAACACGGACAGGTATGGACACCGACGTTGTTCGTTCGACTACAACGGCGGCAAGTGTGGCATCTAGTGTTCTGGGACAAAGTGTTGAAGGGACTTTGTTTTGGGCGCCCAGCGGCAGACTAAATAAAAAAACCGGCGACCTACTGGCTTCAAGTGGGGTTCGCACCGTGATCCTGCGCGGTACCGCCCTGCCCCCCTCGAACCCCGCCACTGTCTCAACAGGATTCGGTGTTTTGGGTACGACCTACGGTGGAATGAATGCGGTCCTCATTGAGCCGGGCTTGAGCACAACCTTGAGTCTTCCCCAAACTTCCGCATCAGATGAAATTTTGATGCGACAACGATTTCTCGCTGAGACCGTCCTGCTAAGTCAGCTTATTTCTGATGAATCTGCTTCCCGCATGATCGTTGTCGGTCCACAGGACATCCGATGGAATCCTTCATCCGGTGCCCTAAATTCGTTACTCGATGCCACTGGGAAGGTGCCTTGGCTAAATTCAGCCTCACTTACCGAGTTGCTCAACGAAAACAGCACCGAAATCCCACGAAAACGGCTTGGATACGGGCCAAAAGCACGAGGTGCTGAACTGCCATCCGCTTACATCCAAAAAGTACAAGAAGCCAGTGACGAGCTTGCCTCACTCACTGCGGTACTCGATAACCCCAGCGGCATCACCGATGCCTACTCTGAGGCGATCCTTCGAGCGCAGTCAAGTGCCTGGCGTCGAGAACCTGCCACAGGTGAAGAACTAGTTTCCAGCATTACAACTAGTTTGCGGGAGCAAATCAATCAGGTTTACGCTCTCTCAGAGGGAACAATCACGCTCTCTGGTGAGAGTGGCTTAGTTCCCGTAACAATTGCCAATGACCTTGATCGCAGTGTCACTATTGGCGTGCAGTTGCGTGGGATTCCCAGTGCGCGTTTAGAAAGTGGCCCTCTATACGAAATCAACATTGGCCCCGGCAAAAAAGTCAGTGTTGAACTTGAAGCAACGGTTGTGGGTGGTCGAACACTCAGTGCCGGAGTTCAACTACTCACCCCTGATGGTCAGAATTTTGGGCGACCAGCACGAATTGAACTTGTTTCCACGGCATATGCCAGGGCGGCCGCTTGGGTAATTGGTGCGGCATTCGCTGCAATCGTCTTATTCGTTGTCGTTGGAATTACTCGACGCGTTCACAAGGCCACCACCGATGCCCGATCCAAGCCACAGAAGAATGATCCACATGTCTGAACGGGCACTATTGGGTCCCAGCACGGTAATGGCCGC
>JAFMCP010000048.1 GCA_017857705.1 Candidatus Nanopelagicales bacterium | reverse complement strand
ACGGTCAATTTTTGACCCACAGGTTAGCTTTTCTTTTTGTTGGGACTTCTTTTACTTTTTGATGTGCGTTTAGGTTGGACCCGTTCCGGGGTTACCGACACTATGTCGGTAACTTCATCATCGGGGATAACGCCACCTTTGCGGGCAATTTTTGCGCTCTTACGGGCCTCCAATGCCTCGAAAGCTGGGGTTCCGGGCTGGGGGTTATTTCGAATGACATAGAACTGTTGTCCCATGGTCCACAAGTTAGTAGTGAACCAGTAAATCAAAACACCGATCGGGAAGTTGATACCACCGACGGCAAAAACAACAGGGAATACATATAGCAGGATTTTTTGCTGGCGAACCATTGGGTTGCCCGGTGCGGTGTTCTTCACAATCAACTGACGTTGGGTGAGGAAGGTTGTCCCACTCATCAGAAGGATGAGAATACTTGCAAGAACTATGGTTGCCGTTGGACTGAATCCATCAGCTGCAACCTCACTCGCGTTGAGGAATGTTGCGTAAAGTGGTACGCCCCAAATAGATGCGTCGTGCGCATTAAAGAGCAGTGGTGCGTATCTTTCCCAGTTGAACACACCTTCAGGTTGCAACATAGCAATACCTTGAAGAACACTAAAGAGGGCAAAGAATATTGGGGCCTGTAACAGAATTGGTAAGCATGAAGCCAGTGGATTTGTACCAGTTTCCTTGTAAAGCTTCATCATTTCTTTTGACTGACGCTCTTTATCGCCAGCGTATTTCTTTTGGATTTCCTTCATCTGTGGCTGAATAATTTGCAGATTGCGCTGCGCTTTAATTTGCTTAACAAATAGTGGAATCAACAAAATTCGAATAACAATAACGAGACCGACAATGGACAATGCCCACGTCCAACCACTGGTGGGATCCATAAAATTGCTGAACAATGTATGGAACTGCACTAGGACCCAGCTGACTCCGGTACGAAGCCAATCAAGAATGAACATGTTCTCCGTCCGCGTTTATTCGTGGGCGACCATCCGGATAAATATCCGCTAACCAGCGCCCTTTTTTAGGCACTGGATTCAAGCCTCCACCATTCCAAGGGTTACACCGAATTAGGCGAACCGTGGCCAAGGCTAAACCCTTGGCTGATCCATGTACACGGATACTCCCCAAAGCGTACGCGGAGCAGCTTGGATAGAAGCGACAACTAGGCGGCAAAAGGGGTGAAATAAGTAATTGGTAGAGCCGGATCAGCAACAGAAACACCAGTCGTAGGACCCAGCCGACGCTGTGATCCCAGGCCCAAAGGGCCCCATTTCCTAGACCCCGAAGCCAATTCATCGATTTACCTTTGACAAAAGAGCCTGTGTAATCATGTCAGGATCAAGGGATGTTGTGTGGATCTGGGGGAGTGACTTAACAACTACCCCTGTTCCCACCGGTAAACGCTGCACAACAGGCCGCATCGCTGCCCTAATACGGCGACTAGCCCGGTGGCGTTGAACCGCATTCCCACAGTCTTTACCCACTGTTAGGCCAACACGGGTTGGGGTGGCCCCATACATTCCGAGGTAGATGTGAATAACTAAGCCTGGGGCGAGGACTTTTTTTCCGTTACGGCGCACGGACTGAAAATCCCGTGAGTTACGCATTCGGTGCTGGGCTGCCAGCATGACCAACCTTTTCCTAGGCGTCCATCCGAGTTAACGAGCCTGGAAAGCTAGCGGTGGACGCAAAAAACCTTAAGCTGAGAGGCGGGTGCGCCCTTTGCCCCGGCGTGCAGCGAGGATGCTGCGACCAGCGCGAGTGCTCATGCGCAGCCGAAAGCCGTGGGTCTTTGCCCTGCGGCGGGTGTTGGGCTGGAAGGTGCGCTTCATGATTCTCCTAGTGGTGTTACTTTTACCCTGTTACCAGAGTGATTAGCCCCCGAAGGTTACGCCATGGCCCCCGCTGGGTCAAACCCAGCCCCTGTAAACCTCCCCTTATTTTGTCAACCCTTACCACCGCAGTGATTAATCTTTCGTAATGACACGCATTATTTAATAATCGCCTTGTCAAACAGCGCCAAAAGGTTGTAGCATTGCGTCTTTCATCCACACCTGTGGATAAGCATGTGGATAAATTCGTGGAATTTGAGAATGTTGAGGTCAAATGGCTGGGGATAACGAACTGACGGCCATGTGGAACGCGGCTTTAAACTCCCTCTCCGACGGGACCCTCAGTCCCCAGCAGAAGGCTTTTGTCTCCCTTACCCAACCATTGGGGCTCGTTGAAGACACAGTTTTGATTGCCGCTCCCAATGAATTCACTAAAGATGTCCTTGAAACCCGACTACGGCCATTGGTCAGTAGTGCACTCAGTGCAATCCTGGGACGCGATATTCGCCTTGCGGTTACTGTCGACCCCTCAATCGCGCCCACCATTGACGAGGATTTAACCGATGAAGTGGCCGACTCAACGTATGCCGATGATTCACCGGTAAACGAACCTGTACATGGAAACATTCGTGAAGGAAATTTTGATAGACCTGGAATGGGCTCACCCAGTAACAAAGAGGAGTTCGGACGCCTCAACAACAAATACACATTTGATACTTTCGTAATTGGAACAAGTAATCGTTTCGCCCATGCTGCAGCGGTGGCCGTGGCCGAACAACCTGCTAAGTCCTACAATCCGCTGTTTATTTACGGCGGATCAGGTCTTGGTAAAACCCACCTACTTCACGCAATCGGGCACTACACCAAATCCTTGTTCAAAGGAACCCATGTTCGGTACATCAGTTCTGAGGAATTCACCAACGAGTTCATCAACAGTATCCGTGACGACAAGGCCGCAAATTTCCAACGTCGCTACCGAGATATTGACGTCTTGCTCGTTGATGATATTCAGTTCTTGAGTGGAAAAGTCCAGACACAGGAAGAGTTTTTTCATACTTTTAACACTTTACATAATGCAAATAAGCAAATCGTGATAACGAGTGATTTGCCCCCAAAACAATTACCTGACTTCGAGGACCGGATGCGTTCTCGTTTTGAATGGGGCTTGATCACTGATGTACAACCCCCCGATTTAGAAACCCGCATCGCTATTCTCCGTAAGAAAAGCACCCAGGAAAGATTGATCGCCCCCCCTGAAGTGTTGGAATACATTGCCTCCAAGATCTCGACCAATATTCGTGAACTTGAAGGCGCACTCATTCGGGTGACCGCTTTCGCCTCCTTGAACCAACAGCCTGTCGATTTAGCAATCACTGAGGCAGTGCTCAAAGACCTACTCCCCTCAGATGTCGGCCCTGAAATTACCGCCGCCCAGATCATGGGTGCTTGCGCTTCCTACTTCGGGGTTAGTATCGAAGAACTCTGTGGTGCTAGCCGTAGTCGTACCTTGGTCACTGCTCGGCAAATCTCGATGTATCTGTGTCGTGAGCTCACCGATTTATCCCTACCAAAAATTGGGCAAGCCTTTGGAGGGCGCGATCACACAACGGTGATGCACGCCGATCGCAAAATTCGGGAACTCATGGCAGAAAAACGCACTCTCTACAACCAGGTAACAGATCTCACCAGTCGAATAAAATCTCAACCTCGCCCGATGTAAATCCTGATTTCGTTGTTCCCATTAGATAACACACGTCACAGTGATGGTTTTAATCCCCACATTATCAACATCTGTTGATAAACACTGTGGATAAACCTGTTAATAACCCATTCTGTTGGGTAAAACTTTTCACTGTCCCCACTTGTGGACGAACTGTGGATAAATGTTAGCTTGCTCCATAAAATCACCAGCTTCTGTGGATAAATCACCATAAATTTGTGGAGTGATCGAAACTATTTCGTAGTTATCCACATTTATCCACAGATCTAAATCAGTTATACACAACCACAGCTCTCACCAACACGCATGGATCACTCACAAAATTTCGGTTTTCCCCATTGTCCACACGACCTATGACTACTACTACCTATATTAATTATTAAATTTAATAACTACTCATAAAGACCATGCATGTGAATAAATCCCAGGAATTGATCAATGCGTCACCTCACATGCACAGACTCAATGGTTACTCTTACAAAAAATATATGGATAGGGCACACTAAGCCCTTGCTTAATTAATTATTTTGAGACAGGGGCAGTAAAAAATGCACATCCGAGTTGAACGCGACACGTTGGCGCAAGCTGTCACGTGGGCTGCGCGAACCCTGCCATCACGACCTTCCATGCCGGTTCTTTCTGGAGTTATGTTAATTGCCGAACAAGAATCGTTGACTTTATCCAGTTTCGACTACGAGATTTCAGCACGGGTTCAAGTGAATGTAGATGTAATTGACCCAGGTAAAGCGTTAGTTTCTGGTCGGCTTTTAGCCGACATTACAAAGGCACTTCCCGCCGCACCTGTTGTCCTTAAATTAGAGGGTAATCGAGTCTTAATCGAATGTGGACGTAGCTCATTTACCCTTCCAACACTTCCTGTCGAGGATTACCCAGCATTACCGGACATGCCAACAACGGCTGGTAATGTCGACGGTGACGTGTTCGCTGAGGCAGTTGCACAGGTTGCGATCGCAGCTGGAAAAGACGACACAATCCCAGTGTTGACGGGTATACGAATGGAAATTGATGGATCCAGTATTACCTTGGCGGCAACGGACCGGTACCGCCTAGCTGTGCGAACATTCCCATGGTCTCCGACGAAAACTTCAATAGAACTCAACACATTAATACCAGCACGGATTTTAGCTGACGCTGCAAAAAGTATGGGTTCGGCAAAAGTAGTTGAGTTAGCGATTGCACCGGATGGTGAAAAACTTATCGGTTTTGAGGCACAAGGAATGCGAACGACAACACGTTTACTCGACGGAGAGTTTCCGAAGTATCGGTCACTACTTCCCAACGAAAGTTCTACCACCGCGATTGTTGATACCACGGAGTTAGTTAATGCCGTAAAACGTGTTGCACTTGTAGCCGAACGCAATACCCCAATCCGAATGAACTTCGTCAATGGGGAAATTCATATGCGGGCTGGTTCAGGTGATGACGCCCAAGCCAATGAAATTCTTGAAGTTGAGGTTGAAGGTGACCCCATTGAGATTGCATTCAATCCTGGTTATCTACTCGACGGTCTTCACTCAATCGATGCACCGAAAGCCCGCTTCTCATTCACGTTGGCAACGAAACCAGCTGTCATTACCGGCTTAACAAATGAGAAGACCGATACACCAGCGGACTATCGTTATTTGTTGATGCCCGTACGTTTGACGGGCTGACCCATGTGGGTGCAAGCCCTTCATCTAGACAGCTATCGCTCCTACAACGAAGTCCTTGTCGAGTTCGTTCCCGGAGTAAATGTTCTTATAGGTCCCAATGGTCAAGGTAAAACAAATATCGTTGAGGCTATTTATTATTTGGCGACACTAACCTCCCATCGAGTTGCGAGCGAAAACCCATTAGTGAGTGCGGGGAAAACATCGGCTGTCATCCGGGCTCGAATCAACGAAGAAGATCGGGCAGTAGCAATTGACATTGAAATTACCCCGGGTAAAACAAATCGCGCAAAAATAAATAGATCGCCACTTCCCCGCGTGCGAGACGTCTTGGGAATCGTTCGCGTAATCATGTTCGCACCTGAGGACTTAGCGTTAGTAAAAGGCGATCCGAGTGAGCGTCGAAGTTTTATGGACCAAACATTAATTCAACGCACCCCTCGATTCATGGGTGTGAAAACAGACTATGAAAAAGTGCTACGTCAACGTAATGCGCTTTTAAAATCCTCTAACCGTGACAATATTGACAGCACCCTTGATGTGTGGAATGAACAGTTAGCCAATCTAGGTGCTGAAATAACTCACACCCGAATTCAATTCATCCACGACTTAAAGCCACACATTCGTAAGAGGTATCACTCCATTAGTGGTGGTGAAAAAGCAGTCAGTTCATCGGAAATATTTCTCACATATCAATCCAAGTATCTAGAAGATGACGACATGGAAGTACTAACACAAGATGAAATTAGAGATCGAATACTCAATGAGTTATCAGCACGAAGAAAAGACGAACTTATTCGTGGAGTGACACTGGTTGGCCCACACCGTGACGAACTCTTAATCGGACTCGGCGAACTGCCACTAAAAGGTTATGCCTCACACGGTGAGAGTTGGTCGGCGGCATTAGCACTACGAGTAGCAAGCGCTGATGTTTTGAAAACTGATGGAATCGAACCAATTCTTATTCTTGACGATGTCTTTGCTGAACTTGATGTGATGCGGCGATCCACAATTTTGGAGCTAACCAAAAATGCACCACAAGTATTTATCACCGCAGCCGTTGAATCCGATGTTCCCGCAGAACTAGACGGGGCACGTTTTCATGTGTCACTTGGCACGGTCACTCCCGGAGGTGAATCCAATGAGTGAAGAAGTAACACCAGAGGAGGCGGCCCAAGCCGCTGACCGATTGTTGCGACGCACAACCAAAGGCCCACCGGCCAAAAAAACCCGGAAGTCCACGAGAAGTGGCAGGGACCCAGAACTCCTTGGCAGCGCCTTAGACAAACTAATGATCGAAAGTGGTTGGGAACAAGAAAGTTCAATGGCCAAGTTATTGAATTCTTGGCACGTAATTGTTGGTCCGGAGATCGCCGACCACTGTGTTCCGGCAGGCTTTGAGGAAGGGACATTACGACTCACAGCTGAATCAACTGCCTGGGCAACCCAGCTACGGCTGCTCCAAAATCAGATTATGGCAAAAATTGCGGGTGAAGTAGGTGACGGTGTCGTGACCAAAATTTCGATTCATGGCCCGAAGAGTCCATCTTGGAAAAAAGGTGCCTGGCACGTGGCAGGCCGAGGACCCAGAGACACGTACAACTAGTCACGGGTAAATAGTTCCAGGTAATTAGTCCCCAGTAACCCGTTGTCTGACCACCACCAGACAAGCCTAATTTGCCCCTAGCGCGAAATAAGGCGGATTTTTAGGACTATTTCGTACGTCTACTGGCAACTGGGGGGTGACAAGGCCCATTTATGTCCCAATTGGCGTTTTTGGGCTAGGTGATGTCAGAACTTCAAGGTAGACTGTAACTCGTTACTTTTTGTAATAATCGAATGCTTGTCTCGCTCCAAGGAGGGCCCTAAATGACCTACGATGCCAGTGCGATCCAGGTCCTCGAAGGACTGGACGCGGTTCGTAAACGCCCTGGAATGTACATCGGTTCAACGGGTGAACGCGGATTACATCATTTGGTCTATGAAGTCGTCGACAATGCTGTCGATGAAGCCCTAGCCGGGTACGCCACGGAAATTTCGGTCACGATCCTCCCCGATGGTGCAATTCGGGTGGTCGACGACGGTCGCGGGATTCCCGTAGACGAGCATCCCATTGAGAAAAAGCCAGCTGTCGAGGTAGTTTTGACCGTTTTACATGCTGGTGGAAAATTTGGTGGCAGCGGATATTCAGTCTCAGGTGGACTTCATGGTGTGGGTGTTTCCGTCGTGAACGCACTCTCTACCGACTTAGCCGTTGAAATTCACCGCGATGGAAATGTCTACCGCCAGCACTACAAGTACGGCGCACCTGTGGCTCCCCTTGATAAAGGTGAAGCAACAGATCGCACCGGAACGATGGTTACTTTCTGGGCTGACGGTGAAATCTTTGAGACAACAACCTATGACTTCACAACCCTCGCCCGTCGCTTTCAAGAAATGGCGTTCCTCAACCGCGGCCTAAAGTTGGAACTGACCGACGAGCGAGAGAGTTCATTTACGGTCATTGATCCAGAAAATCCAACCGAAGTGATTGAGGCAGTCCGCCACGTCTCCTACATGTATGAAGGTGGAATTTCTGACTTCGTCCGTCACATCAATGCAAGTAAAGGCGTGGCAAATCCCACCGTTATTGACCTTGTTGCTGAGAATGAAAACAAAACTCTCAGCGCTGAAATTTCAATGCAATGGAATAACACCTATGCCGAGTCCGTGTACACATTCGCGAACACGATCAACACCACAGAGGGTGGAACACACGAAGAGGGTTTTCGTACAGCACTCACATCACTGGTTAACAAATTCTCACGCGAGTGGAATATTCTCAAAGAGAAAGACACCAATCTCTCCGGTGAAGATATTCGCGAAGGACTCACCGCAATTGTGAGTGTCAAACTTGTTGATCCTCAGTTTGAAGGTCAAACGAAAACTAAACTAGGTAACACTGAAATGAAAACCTTTGTTCAAAAGGTGGTCAACGACCAACTCGGCGCTTGGTTTGAACAGAACCCAGCCGAGGGTAAAGAAATTGCACGTAAGTCAATGAATGCGGCAACTGCTCGAATTGCGGCCCGGAAGGCACGGGACCTAGCGCGTAACCGAAAAGGATTACTCGGTGGTGCGGGAATGCCCGGGAAACTCATTGACTGCTCAAGTCGTGAACCAGAAGAGTGTGAAGTCTTTATTGTGGAAGGCGACAGCGCTGGTGGTTCCGCACGCCAAGGTCGTGACCCGCGCACGCAAGCAATTCTTCCAATTCGCGGAAAAATTATTAACGTGGAAAAAGCCCGAATTGACAAAGTACTTCAAAACACTGAAGTTCAAGCACTGATCTCAGCTTTTGGTACAGGTATCCAAGACGAATTCGACCTTAATCGTTTGCGTTACCACAAAGTTGTTCTCATGGCCGACGCTGATGTCGACGGTCAACACATCCGCACACTGCTATTAACGTTTCTATTTCGCTTCATGCGACCACTGGTAGAGACCGGTCACGTTTTCTTGGCCCAACCACCATTGTTCAAAATTAAGTGGTCACGTGATACAGCCGAATTCGCATACTCCGACCGTGAAAAAGATGCACTTATGGAGGCGGGTCTTGCAGCTGGGAAACGACTACCAAAAGAAGAATCGATTCAACGCTACAAAGGTCTTGGCGAAATGAATGCAGATGAATTATGGGAAACCACGATGAATCCTGCGGAGAGGGTGCTTCTACAAGTCTCACTCGATGACGCAGCCCAAGCAGATGAAATGTTTAGCGTTCTCATGGGAGAAGATGTTGAATCTCGACGAAATTTCATTCAACAAAATGCCCGCGATGTTCGCTTCCTAGACATTTAAATAAGAAACTAATTAACGGAGATCAAAGTGTCAGACGACATTGAAGTAGAAGTTGAAGTGGTCAGTAGCCACGGCCGAATTGAACCGGTGGATCTACAAACTGAGATGCAACGTTCCTATCTTGATTACTCCATGTCAGTGATCGTTTCTCGAGCACTGCCAGACGTACGAGATGGCCTCAAGCCGGTACACCGCCGTGTCCTTTATGCGATGTATGACGGTGGCTACCGACCTGACCGCAACTTCTCCAAGAGCGCTCGTGTGGTCGGCGACGTCATGGGTAACTTCCATCCACATGGCGATAGTGCAATCTACGACGCACTTGTGCGACTTGCTCAGCCATGGTCATTGCGCTACCCACTTGTCCAGGGCCAAGGAAACTTCGGCTCACCGGGCAATGATCCTCCCGCGGCCCAGCGTTACACAGAGTGCCGAATGGCACCGCTGGCCATGGAAATGGTTCGCGATATTGACGAAGATACCGTCAATTTCCAACCGAACTACGACGGGCGAACCCTTGAACCATCCGTTCTACCGAGTCGGTTCCCCAACCTTCTGGTCAACGGAAGTTCTGGCATCGCAGTGGGCATGGCCACCAATATCCCACCCCACAACCTACGTGAAATTGCTGCAGGCGCTCAATGGTTGCTGGCGAACCCAGAATCGACTGTTGAAGAGCGTCAAACCGCGCTCATGGAATTGGTTAAAGGACCCGACTTCCCCACAGGCGCTCTCATTGTTGGTCGCAAAGGAATTGAAGACGCCCAACGCACAGGTCGTGGGTCAATCACCATGCGCGCGGTGGTCACTGTCGACGAAGACAAACGCGGTCGCCAAATATTGGTCATTACCGCATTGCCTTATCAAGTAAACCCCGACAACCTCTTACTTCGCATTGCGGAATTAGTCAGCGATGGCAAACTCACCGGGATCTCCGACGTGCGCGACGATTCCTCTTCACGTACCGGAATGCGTTTGATCATTGAACTCAAACGTGATGCGGTGGCTCAGGTTGTGTTGAACCAATTGTTCAAACACACACAACTCCAAGACAACTTTGGCGCCAACATGCTGGCACTTGTCGACTCAGTTCCACGCACGTTGACCTTGGAGCAGTTCCTGAGTTACTGGGTTTTACATCAAATTGAGGTGATTCAACGTCGCACCCGCTTCCGCCTACGCAAAGCTGAAGAGCGCGCACATATTCTCAGCGGATACCTCAAAGCACTCGATGCCCTTGACGCTGTTATCGCATTGATCCGCGCCAGTGCAACAGTCGATGAAGCCCGTACCGGTCTCATTGATCTGCTAAACATCGATGAAATCCAAGCGGTAGCAATTCTTGACATGCAATTGCGTCGTCTCGCCGCAATGGAGCGACAGAAAATAATTGACGAATTCGAAGAACTAATGAGCAAGATCGCCGACTACAACGACATCTTGGCATCAGATCAACGTCAACGAACGATTGTGAGTGATGAACTCACAGAGATCTCGGACAAATTCGGTGACGATCGTCGAACCGAGATTGTTGCTTGGGACGGTGACGTCACCGACGAGGATCTTATTGCAGTCGAAGATGTCGTTGTCACCATCACTTCCGGTGGCTACGCCAAACGGACCTTGAGTGACCTGTACCGGTCCCAGCGCCGCGGTGGTCGTGGAGTCAAAGGTGCAAACCTGCGCCAAGACGACGTTGTTGAGCACATGTTTGTCAGCACCACCCACCATTGGATTCTGTTCTTCACGAATCTTGGGCGCGTCTACCGCGCGAAGGCGTACCAGTTGCCAGAAACAGGACGTGACGCTCGCGGACAGCATGTTGCTAACCTGTTGGCATTCCAACCCGATGAAACAATTGCTCAGGTTCTTGCCATTCCCGACTATGCCGCAAGTGACTACCTGGTGCTCTCAACTAAATCAGGAATGGTGAAAAAAACTCGACTGAGTGAATACGACACCAACCGTCAAGGTGGAATCATTGCAATCAATCTGCACGAGGGCGACGAACTGATCGGTGCACGACTCGTTTCTGAAACCGATGATCTCCTCCTGGTCTCCAAAAAAGGTTTATCAGCTCGATTCACAGCCAATGACGACACTTTGCGACCAATGGGCCGGGCAACAGGTGGTGTGATCGGAATGCGATTCCGTGGCGATGACGCGCTGTTATCCATGGACGTTGTTACCCCGGGAACTTTCGTTGTTACCATCACCGACGGCGGGTTCGCCAAGCGAACTTCCGTTGATGAGTGGGCCGCAAAAGGACGTGGTATCAAGGGAGTCCGGGCGATGAAGTTGCCCGAAGAACGTGGTGAACTCGTTGGTGCAATGGTGTGTGCAGAAACGGACCAAATATTTGCTATTGCATCAAACGGCGTCGTCATTCGCACCAAGGTGGACGAAATTCGCGCTTCCGGCAGAGACACTATGGGTGTACGCATGATGCGCTTAGGTGAAGACGTCAGTGTTGTAGCGGTTGCCAAGGGCGCCGAAGACGAGGAAGAATCCACAGACGGTGAAGAACTCATGGAAGACATGCAATCACAGGAAGAAGTAACCGTGATCGAGGTAGTTGAAGAGGCCGAAGGTCAGGCAAGCGAGTGAGTGTAGGTCCGCGGCGGGCACGCCTTTACGTATCCAGGTTTGATCCCTGGTCAGTGACCAAAGCGGCCTTCATCCTTTCACTTGCGATTGGAATTGTTCTTGTCATAGCAGTCACGGCCGTGTGGTTCATTTTGGATCGCACGGGCGTAATTGAATCTCTCTCAGGCACAATTACCGATGTTGTTGGTAGTACAAGTGGACTTGATCTGATTACTTCACTGGGATTTTGGCAAGTGATCGGCGCGACGCTAATTGTTGCCTCAGTCGAAATCGTCCTAATTTCAGCGCTTGCAGGTTTATTTACCATTCTCTACAACCTCACAGTGGGAATCACCGGTGGCGTGGAAGTTGTGCTCTCCGAAGACGCTTAAACGCAATGACTTCTTCCAAATTACTTATTGGCAAGCGCTACAAGGTATTCGCCGTAACCACTTTTGAGAAGAGGTTGGGCGAGTTCTAATAATTGCGCCGACGTGATCCAACCATTACGCCACGCGATTTCCTCAACACAACCAACCTTAGTTCCGGTACGGTCTT
>JAFMCP010000047.1 GCA_017857705.1 Candidatus Nanopelagicales bacterium | reverse complement strand
CAGCGAGCCGGAGCACCTCAAGTTCCCGGCACCCCTGATCCGGTAAAGGACTCAAGTGAAGTTGTCGCGTTCGCGAAGGAATTTGGTTTACCCGTAGCGATCAAGGCGGCATTTGGCGGCGGCGGACGCGGACTAAAAGTCGCACGCAACCTTGAAGAAATTCCGGAGTTGTACGACTCAGCGGTTCGCGAAGCCGTAGCGGCATTCGGTCGCGGCGAATGCTTCGTTGAACGTTACCTTGACAATCCACGTCACGTAGAAACACAAGTACTCGCTGACCGGGAAGGCAATGTCGTTGTCGTGTCGACACGCGACTGCTCACTACAACGCCGGCACCAGAAACTAGTTGAAGAAGCTCCAGCGCCCTTTCTCACGCAAGATCAACTGGACGCGCTGTACGCCTCGTCAAAGGCAATCATCAAGGAAGCCGGCTACTACAACGCTGGTACTTGCGAGTTCCTGATCGGAACCGATGGCACCATCTCCTTCCTCGAAGTGAACACGCGACTCCAGGTTGAACACCCGGTCAGTGAGGAAGTTGCAGGAATTGACCTTGTTCGCGAACAGTTCCGCATTGCCCGCGGTGGGACAATTGATTACCCCGACCCCGCTCTACGCGGTCACAGCATTGAATTCCGGATTAACGGTGAGGATCCGGGCCGTGGATTCCTTCCCGCGCCCGGCAAACTCGCTGTATGGCAGCTTCCCGCAGGTCCAGGTGTCCGTGTGGACACAGGTTTTGAGGCAGGGGATGACATCGGTGGCAACTTCGATTCACTCCTTGCAAAACTCATCGTTACGGGCAAAGACCGCCAGGAGGCACTGCAGCGTTCCCGACGAGCCTTAGCAGAATTCCAGGTGGACGGAATCGCAACGGCACTGACTTTTCACCGAGTCGTAGTCGAGGATCCAGCCTTCGCCCCAGCAGACCCAGAGAGCCCATTTACCGTTCACACTCGTTGGATTGAAACCGAATTCAACAATGAAATCCCTGCCTATTCAGGAGATACCCAAGAACTCGAAGACAGTGTCCCCCGCCAATCAGTGGTAGTTGAAGTCAATGGCAAACGCCTTGAAGTCAGCCTCCCTAATGGTTTTGGAGCACAAACAAGTGAGCCAACCCCGACAGCTAAGAAGCGCGAGCGCAAGAAAGCAGGCGCTAACACTTCGGGCGATTCACTTGTGGCTCCCATGCAGGGAACCATTGTTAAAATCGATGTCGCTGAGGGTCAAGTAGTTGCAGCAGGAGATCTGATTGTGGTGTTGGAAGCGATGAAGATGGAGCAGCCACTCACCGCTCACAAAGCCGGCACGATCACCAAACTCAGCGCCGAAGTGGGAACAACCGTTCCCTCTGGCACGGTTCTGTGCGAGATTATCGTCTGATCAAGCTCATGCCGCCAACCATTAGGCGCTAGATTCATCTGGTGAACTCAATCAACACGCTAGTCAACGCCGAGACCGACCTCCTCAATGCCGCAGCAAAAGAGTCTGCTTCGGCTATTGCAGCACTGAGCGGTGGCACGAAACATGACATCGCAATTGTGCTCGGTTCGGGTTGGGTTCCTGCCGCGGAAATGATCGGTACTCAAGTTGCCGAATTCAACGTAACCGAAGTTCCCCATTTCAGCGCTCCCGGTGTTGCCGGTCACTCTGGAAAAATCCGCAGTGTCGACATCAACGGCAAGCGTGTACTCGTCTTTCTAGGCCGAACACACTTCTATGAAGGAAAAGGTGTAGACGCGGTTACCCACCTTGTTCGCACCGCAGCCGCTGCCGGTTGCAACACCATGATCCTCACAAACGGCTGTGGTGGCCTCAACCCTGAGTGGTCTCCAGGAACACCGGTCCTCATCAAGGACCAGATCAACTTCACGGGCAACTCTCCACTACACGGCGCTCACTTTGTTGACCTCACCGATTTGTATTCCTCGCGTTTGCGCGCAATGTGTCATGAAGTCGAGCCAAGCCTTCCTGAAGGTGTCTACGTGCAATTTCCCGGGCCAATGTATGAAACTCCTGCGGAAATCACCATGGTACGCAACATGGGGGGCACGCTGGTCGGCATGAGCACGGCCCTCGAAGCAATCGTTGCAAGATCACTCGGCATGGAAATCCTTGGAATTTCCTTGGTCACCAACCTTGCTGCCGGTATGAGCGGCGAACCCCTCAATCATGAGGAAGTCCTCCAAGCAGGCAAAGATGCGGCAGTTCGCATGGGTGAGCTTCTAGCGAAAATAATTGCAGAGATTTAGATCAGAGACCTCTACCGACGATGAATGTTATTTCTCAGGCAAGGGATTGGCTGGCGAGTGATCCAGATGAACAAACCCAATACGAACTACGAGTACTCCTTGAGCGTGCCGGACAAATGGATCCACTGGCAATTGCCGAACTACATGACTGTTTCAACGGAACACTTCAATTCGGTACTGCAGGACTGCGGGGAAAATTAGGGCCAGGACCTAACCGGATGAACCTTGTAGTTGTTGCCAGGGCAGCCGCTGGACTTGCTAGATACCTGAACAACCAAGGCACTCATCAGCAGGACCAGAGTGTTGTGATCGGCTACGACGCCCGCCACAACTCGAAACTTTTTGCACAGGTCACTGCGCAAATCCTCAGCGGGGTAGGGATTCACCCTTTACTTTTTGCGCAAACCGTTCCGACTCCCGTGCTGGCATTTGCCATTAGACATCTTGGCGCTAACGCAGGTGTCATGGTGACGGCAAGTCACAATCCGCCACAGGACAACGGTTACAAGGTCTATCTAGGAAATGGCGCACAGATAATTCCACCAGCCGATACTCACATCGCCCAGTACATTTTAGAAGCCACCGAAGAAGGCCCTGTTCGAGACCTACGACATGGTGACACATGGACAATCCTTGATCACAGCACCGAACAGGCATATTTGGATCACACCGCGCAACTGGTTGACAAGAAAATCAGCAGCGGTACCGAGCTGAAGACTGTTTACACCGCAATGCACGGAGTCGGCGGAGAGTTATTCATGGAACTTGCCAAAAAAGCTGGCTTTCCCGAACCAATCAAGGTTGTCCAGCAATTCGAACCCGATCCTGCTTTCCCCACAGTTGCATTCCCTAACCCCGAAGAGCCTGGGGCAATTGATTTATCTATTGAAACAGCAGTTGCACATAGTGCTGACTTAGTCATCGCCAACGATCCCGATGCGGATCGTTGTGCGGTCGCAATCCCCACTAACGAAGACAAATCCAGTTGGCGAATGCTTCATGGTGATGAAGTCGGGGCCTTGCTCGCATCTTGGATCGCGCAACAAAGTCCACACGCATCAGGAGTGATGGCGCAGTCAATTGTTTCCTCAACGGTTCTGAAAGCAATTGCCGAAGTAGCCGGGTTTGACTACCAACAAACTTTGACCGGTTTTAAATGGATTGGCCCAATCCCCAACTTGATCTTCGGTTATGAAGAAGCCCTGGGTTACTGCGTTGATCCGCAATTCGTCAAAGACAAAGACGGACTCTCGGCTGCCTTAAAAGTGATGGAACTTGCCGCTCACCTGAAGACGCAGGGACAAACCTTGCAGAGTGAGCTTGATCGCATTGCATTGCAGGTGGGCGTCTATGCATCCGATCAAGTTTCCGTCAGAGTAAGCGACCTGTCCGTGATCCCAGAAATCATGCAACGCCTGCGCGCAACTCCCCCAACACAGATTGCGGAAGCCGAAGTAACGGAATTTGTCGACCTGGCAATTGGCACCTCAACTCTTCCGCCAACCGATGGCCTGTTGTTCAACCTCGAAGGGGGCGGACGAGTAATAGTGCGGCCTAGTGGGACTGAACCCAAAGTGAAGGTTTACCTGCAGAGTGTTGTCAACGTGGACGGCACCAACCACACGGCATTGTCCCAAGCCCGCAAGCAAGCAGCCGACAACCTGCATTCCATGGCCGTGACCGCTGCCACCTGGCTCAATTAACCCTTTGCGTAACTCTTCGCGCGAGGCTTTTCAGACGAAAGTGAAGTGCGACCCCGCCTCGTACTAGGCTGAACGCGTGTCTTCCCTAGAGGTCCACCCAGCCGAGAGCCATAAAGGCCTTCTCTCATTCTTGGCCGGACTCCCAGGGGTTGACCAGGTCGGCGCCGAAGCTCGAGCTGCAGCGCTGGGAACTCGCTCAATCAAGAAGGAATCCAAGATCTGGGCAATTGACATGGCGATTTCCATGGTCGACCTGACCACTCTGGAAGGCGCTGATACCGCGGGCAAAGTCAAGGCAATGTCGTCAAAAGCCCTGCACCCCGATCCCGCCGATCCAAGCACCCCCAGCGTTGCTGCTGTGTGCGTCTATGGCGATCTCGTCTATGCGGCAAGGGAAGTAGTCGGAGACCGGATCCATGTTGCAGCCGTTGCAACCGCATTCCCCAGCGGTCGGGCCTCACTGGGCGTCAAACTCGCTGACACAAAGGAAGCTGTAGCTGCCGGCGCCGACGAGATTGACATGGTGATTGACCGCGGTGCGTTTCTCACCGGGAATTTCGGCAAAGTCTTCGATGAAATTGTTGCGGTTAAGCAAGCATGCGGGACCGCACACCTGAAAGTTATTTTGGAGACAGGTGAACTAAAGACTTTGGACAATGTTCGCAAAGCAAGTTGGCTGGCAATGAAAGCCGGCGCCGATTTCATAAAAACCAGTACGGGCAAGGTCACCCCCGCCGCCACCCTTCCCGTGACCCTAGTCATGTTGGAAGCGGTGCGGGATTATTACCAAGAGACCAATACCAGAATCGGTGTGAAGGCGGCCGGCGGTATTAAAACCAGCAAGGATGCAATCAAGTACCTCGTACTCGTTAATGAAACAGTTGGCGACGCATGGCTTACCCCGGACCTATTCCGTTTCGGGGCTTCAACCCTACTTAACGACCTACTTTTGCAGAGACAAAAAATGATCACCGGCCACTACTCTGGCCCCGACTACGTCACAATCGATTAGACGACGAGAGCGAAAGAAGACACCCATGAGTTTCCAATACGCTCCAGCACCGGAGTCCACTGCAATTGTTAACATAAAAAGTTCTAACGGTCTGTTTATCAATGGTGAGTTCACCCCGGGACATGGAACCCCGTTTAAAACAATCAACCCCGCAACCGAGGAAGTCCTCGCCGAAATTGCTCAAGCCAATCAAGAAGATGTTGATGCAGCAGTGCGTGCGGCACGTCGAGCCTATGACAAGACATGGTCAAAAATGCCTGGTCGCGATCGGGGTAAGTACCTTTTCCGCATTGCTCGACTGATTCAAGAGCGTGCACGTGAATTCGCCGTACTTGAAACAATGGATAACGGCAAACCCATTAGAGAAAGCCGCGACGTCGACGTTCCCATCGCAGCCGCTCATTTCTTCTACCACGCGGGTTGGGCAGACAAACTAGAGTTTGCCGGGTACGGCACTAACCCACAGCCTCTGGGAGTCGCTGCCCAGATCATTCCATGGAATTTTCCGCTTTTGATGTTGGCTTGGAAGATCGCTCCAGCACTTGCTACCGGCAACACCGTAGTTCTCAAACCTGCGGAAACCACTCCCCTGACCGCACTTCTCTTTGCTGAGATCTGTCAGCAGGCTGATCTACCACCGGGTGTGGTCAACATTCTCACCGGTGACGGTGACACGGGGCGCATGCTCGTTGAACACCCTGACGTCAACAAGATCGCTTTCACCGGCAGTACCGCTGTGGGCCAAGCAATTCAACGACAGATAGCGGGAAGCAGTAAACGTCTCACCCTGGAATTGGGCGGCAAGGCGGCAAATATTGTTTTCGATGATGCCCCAATTGACCAAGCGGTCGAAGGGATCGTAAATGGGATCTACTTCAATCAGGGTCACGTCTGCTGCGCTGGAAGTCGACTGCTCCTGCAGGAAAGTATTGCCGAAAAAACAATTGAATCCCTCAAGCGCCGACTCCAAACCTTGCGCCTTGGTGACCCATTGGACAAAAACACCGACATCGGTGCCATCAATTCACGCGAGCAACTCAACAGGATTATTGACCTCACTAAGAGTGGCGAGGACGAAGGCGCGCAGCGCTGGAGCCCTGACTGCGTGATTCCCGAGAAGGGGTTTTGGTTCGCCCCAACGGTATTTACCAATGTCACCCAAGCGCACCGGATTGCTCGCGAGGAAATATTCGGACCCGTACTCAGTGTCCTCACCTTCAGAACCCCTGACGAGGCAATTGAAAAAGCGAACAACACCCCCTACGGCCTCAGCGCTGGAATCTGGACCGAAAAAGGTAGCCGGATTCTTGCAATGGCCAATAAGGTTCGCGCCGGTGTTGTGTGGGCGAATACATTCAATAGATTTGATCCGGCCAGCCCATTTGGTGGCTACAAGGAATCCGGCTTCGGCCGCGAAGGTGGCATTCAAGGTTTAGGCGCCTACCTCACGAGCGAGGAGAGTTCATGATCGGCAATGATCGGGTTGGAGTTCGCAAAACCCACAAACTTTTTATTGGTGGAGCTTTCCCCCGCAGCGAGTCCGGCCGTACCTACGAGGTAATCAATACTCGAGGTGAGTTCTTGGCCAATATCGCTAAAGCTAGTCGAAAGGATGCACGGGACGCGGTAATTTCTGCCCGTACCGGATTCAACTCGTGGTCCAAAGCCTCTGCTTACAATCGCGGACAGGTCCTCTACCGGATCGCCGAAGTTATGGAGGGGCGAAAAGAGCAATTCATCAACGACATCCAGGATGCCGAGGGAACCAGCAACAAAAAGGCCACCACGCAGACCGATCAGGCAATTGATCGTGTGGTTTGGTACGCCGGCTGGGCGGACAAGTACTCCCAAGTACTCGGAAACACCAACCCTGTTTCAGGACCATTTTTTAACTTCAGCGTTCCCGAACCAACAGGTGTCGTTGCAGCGGTTGCACCGCAAGATTCGAGTCTGCTCGGACTCATCAGCGTGATCGCGCCAATTATTGTCAGTGGAAACTCTGTCATTGTGATTGCGAGCATGAACTCGCCTATTCCAGCAATTACTCTCAGCGAATGTCTGGCAACCAGTGATGTAATTGCCGGAAATATCAACATTCTCACCGGAGACCCGGCTGAAATCATGCCTTCACTTGCAAGCCATTTGGACGTCAACGCCCTTGATCTGACCGGAATCACTGATCCCGAGTTGCACGCATCACTTGAGATTGAGGCTGCCGGAAGCGTGAAACGAGTACGCAGCTCCCCGATCAATCCTCAATGGCAGGTCACTCCAACACTTTCCCGAGTACGAGCTTTCACGGAGATAAAGACCGTGTGGCACCCAATGGGAATTCTCTAATTACTCATCCACTTCTTTCGCTGCCGTAGATCGGCGGGAAAAATATACGCCCACCGCAATACCAATACTGACGACTCCCGCTACAACCATGACAACTGGGAGAACACGACGACTGGCCTGCAGGACCTTCTCAGTGTTTTCTAGGATGTCTTCGGCCATTTCAAGACCGGTGTCGACTCGATCCATGACTTCACGGGCACGACCTAATTCAGTGCGCACGAGTTCGATTCGGTCCTGCCCCTCAATCAATGTGTTGCTAACACTGGACATGTGTTACCTCTCCCCTAATTGTGATTTAGCCGTCGATTTTCTAGTTCTGCTCGTATTTGAGCATATCCGGGCTTTATTTGGGTATTAATAATCTCAAGTCGCTCGTCAAATCCCACAAATGCACTCTTCATCGCATTAATAGTCAACCACTCCATGTCCTTTAATCCCCATCCGAATGCCTGACTGAGCAGGTCCATTTCGCGAGACATTGAAGTTCCAGACATCAACCGGTTATCGGTGTTTACCGTCACCCGGAATCCTAGGGTGCGCAGCAAACCGATTGGGTGAGAAGCGATTGACTCTGCAGCACCTGTCTGAACATTGGATGTTGGACACAACTCCAGAGGAATACGGCGGTCCCTGACGTACGCTGCAAGTTTTCCCAATGTGACCGTTCCATCGGGGGCAACTGAGATGTCGTCCATTATTCGTACGCCGTGTCCTAGTCGATCCGCACCACACCACTGAATGGCTTCCCAAATGGAAGGCAAACCGAATGCTTCCCCTGCGTGAATGGTGAAGTGGGCGTTCTCTCTGCGCAAGTATTCAAATGCGTCCAAGTGGCGGGTGGGAGGAAAACCCGCTTCAGCTCCAGCGATGTCAAATCCAACGACACCCCGGTCGCGATACTCCACCGCGAGTTCAGCGATAGATCTCGCATTCGCCGCGGTACGCATGGCAGTGAGCAACACGCCTATGCGGATTTCCCTACCGCCTGCTGCAACCGCTTTGATTCCGGAGGCGAACCCGGACAAAACCGCTTCAATGATTTCCCGCTCGTTCAATCCCTTTTCCACATGCAATTCGGGAGCGAATCTCACCTCGGCGTACACAACACCATCTACCGCCAAATCTTCTGCGCATTCACGAGCAACACGTTCCAGCGCCGAAACCGATTGGGTAACCCCCACCGTATGCTTAAAAGTCTCCAAATATCGTTCCAGCGACCCCGAATAGGCGGCCTCAGAGAACCAACGACCAAGCGACTCGGCGTCGGTGGCCGGCAGATCCGCATACCCGGACTCAGCAGCTAAATCCAATACCGTCTGCGGCCGCAACCCACCATCCAGATGGTCATGCAACAGCACCTTGGGGGCAGCAATGATCAGTTCGAGGGGGACGGACGAAACCACGGGGGGATCAATACTCATACCCCAACGTTAGTCCACGTAACTCACAACACCCATGTGGTCGGAACCACCGTACATGCCACAGACACACCGACCCGAACATTTATTCGGCCACCGGGCCCAACCACTTAACTCGTTGCCATTGTCAGTGGATTGCATTAGGTTGCCGGAATGACATTAGAAGGCGGCCGATCAGACGCCACGATACGCGGCGGCACCTTCTCCGCAGTAATGCAGTATTTGACCTCCTTCCCAAATCCTGATTTGGTAACACGGGCGATTTGTCACGGTCCCCTGGCGCAATTCGGTTGCCAACGCATAAGTATTTGGACTCACGTCGATTACCAAGAATTAGTCTCCGTCGCAAATTACGGCCCGGACGAAGGGAACGTTGAGGAGTATCGACGGATACCGCTCAACGTCTTAGTTCCCGTCACCCACGCCTTTATTGGGTCCACCAAAGTGATTCTGCCCGTGGGAGAGGTTGTAACTCAATATCCAGGGCTCCAACTCGATCAAAGTGTCTGGCACTTGATGGAGCAGCAATCAAATAACGGTGACCTTGTTGCGGTTCCCATGATCTCCAATGGTGCACCAATTGGCGCATTCGCTTTTCTGTGCGATCGGCAAAACGAATGGAATCTGCGCAACATCAACCTCCTTGATGGCCTATCTGCGGCAATTTCTTTATGGATGTCCCACCCACTCAGTGGGGTATTAGAGGTCCCCCAAAATTCTCACTACGCTCAGTTAGCTCTCACTCTCCGCCAAATCAAGATAGTGAAACTTGTGCAACTCGGCAAATCAAATGCATCTATCGCGGCCAATCTGGGGTTTTCTGAGTCAACAATCAAGCAAGAGCTTCAGCGGATCATGAAACGTCTCAAGTCCCGCACCCGCGAACAAGCCGTCGAGCGGTGTGTCGAGATGAAACTGATACCCCCGCCCACAGAAAAGCAAGCGAGCATTCCTCTGACAGGGGTCCATCAGAGTTAATGGGGAATCTTTCCAACATGCGTTGATCGGAAATAAATCCCGCTCAACTAACCTAGTTGCCACGAGGTCTTTTTTGCCCTTTGCCTGCGCGTACAGTACGGCCCATGAAAAAACTCACGCTAGCGACCGTGGAACTGTACGCGCGCCGTTACGCCCTGGGAATTGGTTTTTTCCTCATTCTGCTGATACCCGGGATCTTGATCGCGAGTTTCCTCGTTGGAGGAGCCGCCAGCGTTTTCCTCTTTGGCGCCCTCCCCGTCGCTGTTGCTTTTTTCGGTGGTGCCCGCAAGCAATCACTCCTGGTTCTTGTATTCATGACCGCTGCGGGAACTCTGGCTCGCGCATTTGATGGTTCCCCGATCCCTTCGGCACTACTGGTGGGCCTGGTCGCATTAACCATTGGACTGGGCGCGCGACGGGGACTATCCAGCCCCATTATGCAGGTGGGAATCGTCCTGGGATTCCTTGTCATGAGCCCGCCAGATCTCACAAATAAAGATTCAAGCCTGTTTTCCGGGATCGACCCAGTCCTTTCCACCGCGATTTTGCTTGCGGTCGGTGGTTTGTGGGCCCTACTCGTTGGCACAATTGTTCACAAGAAAGCTCCCACCGTGCCCGAAAACAAAGTCGTGGACCTGTCCGTGGTTGTGCCCTATGCCTTGTCTCTGGCAATTTCAACGGGTGTCGTGACTTACTGCTTGTTGTTTTTCTCCGCAGGAAATCTTGGTGCCTGGATGATTCTCACGATCTTCGTGGTCATGAAACCCGATCGGGACTCCACGATGTCAACAACCAAGGACCGAATCCAAGGGACTTTCGCGGGCACGGTGATTGCAATCATCGCCATCGAAATCTTGGACCTGTTTAATTCACAACAGGGACTCACCCAAGTCATTCTCGCTTTGCTCTTTATCGGAATCGCCATGGCCTACTTTGTGCCAGGACCATATTGGGTTTATGTCATGTGCCTGACCCCTGGCGTCATTCTTTTGGACTCAAATGCTGTTTCTGATCAAGACGATGTGGCATTTACCCGCGTGGTGTACACCTTGATTGGAATCGCAATTGCACTCGTAATTGGATTCTTGGTTCAACGCAGCTATAAAGTCCTAGCAAAGCGCCATTCAGGCTACTCCGGGTCGTAAACGTTGTGGTCTTCATCGGCGCGATGAACAGTGTCGGGGGTGAACGCGGGCACACACACTGACATGTAACGTGCGCCGTCCTCTGTGTGATAGCGCACCCATTCGCCACCACGGGCAACTATCGCCTGACCCGCATTGACCAAGGTTGGCCCGTGTTCGGAGTCAACAATGAGAGATCCTTCAAGCACGACCGTAAATTCGTCAAACTCCGGTGTTTGCTCGGGCTCAGTCCACCCTGCTGGAGCAACCATGTGAGCAATTGAAACGCGGTCATCACCAGTTGCTACGTGACCTGCATATTCTTCAATTACTTTGCCACCGGGGACCGGGATTTGCACTGGGGCTGGTACTAGTTCAGGCATGTGTGCTCCTTTAGCTAATGCGTTCAATGATTAGTGGTAGCTGCGTCATGATTTCAGTTGGTGCACCAATTGTGATGGGCGATTGCGCAAGCGCTTGTTCCGCCAAATCGAAACGGGCATCTTGATCGGTGAACATCGTGAGCAGGGGCTCCCCTTGGTTCACATGATCACCCGGTTTTTTATGCAGCAAGATCCCCGCACCAGCGCTCACCTGGTCCTCCTTGCGCGCTCGACCGGCACCTAGCCGCCACGCGGCAATGCCCACAGCGAGTGCGTTCATGCCAGTAACGGTGCCGTTTTTGCTGGCTGTGACCGTGTGCTCAAATTTTGCCGTGGGAAGCGCGGCATCATTGTCTCCGCCCTGAGCTGCGACCATAGCTTTCCACGTATCAAATGCCTGACCATTATCAAGTTTTTCTTGAGGATCGATTGTGATGCCGACAATCTCGAGCATCTCTCGCGCGAGGGTGAGGGTGAGCTCCCGGACATCGGCTGGCCCACCACCCTGCAAGATCTCAATACTTTCCTGAACTTCGAGGGCATTGCCCACCGCCAAGCCAAGGGGCACATCCATTGCCGTAATCAAGGCACGGGTATTCACTCCTGCATCCTTGCCAAGGTTGACCATTGTTTGAGCAAGTTCACGGGCCATCGCAGGGTCTGACATGAATGCACCATTGCCGGTTTTCACATCAAGAATCAAGCCGCTTGCGCCTTCGGCGATTTTCTTACTCATAATGCTGGAAGCAATCAGCGGTATCGCTTCAACAGTTCCAGTGACATCACGCAGTGCATAAAGTTTCTTGTCGGCCGGAGCAAGACCTGGACCCGCAGCACAAATAACGGCACCAACATCGTGAAGAATCGCATGCATTTCATCATTGGTGAGGTCTGCCCGCCACCCTTTAATACTCTCCATTTTGTCAAGCGTTCCACCTGTGTGACCCAATCCCCGCCCAGAGAGTTGTGGGACAGCGGCCCCGCATGCAGCCACGAGAGGAGCGAGGGGAAGAGTGATTTTGTCCCCCACTCCACCGGTTGAGTGTTTGTCCACCGTCGGAATTTTGATGTCACTGAAATCCATTCGCTCACCACTGTTGATCATGGCGTTGGTCCACTGAACGATTTCCTGTTGGTTCA
>JAFMCP010000046.1 GCA_017857705.1 Candidatus Nanopelagicales bacterium | reverse complement strand
CCAAAACAATTTCGGGAGATCACGCACTTTGCTTGGCAATTCACGTGTATCTCCCTGACCGTCGTACACGCGCACGCTTCTGCCTCGAAGAATCTCGACTAGAAGAAAGCACAAGGCAACGGTCCACAGCGCTGGGCGCCAGCCCCACCCAATCCCAATTCCTACTCCAGCGACTACCGGGCCGATAAAACTCCCAATCGCAGCTAACGCGCTCGCCTCAGACAATGCAGCGGGTGCGGCCAAGCCCTGTTGGGCGCTCACAAACGCGCTCACACCCGACACGGCAAGTGCACCGCCGCATGCAGCGATAAAGGTACCAATTAACGTGACAGCGAACGGGAGTCCGCTGGTTATGATTAATATGCCGGCTATCACAACAAATGATCCAAGCCTCATACTTCCACCGCGGCCCAATTTTCCCGCCACTCGAGCATTTAGCCCAGACATCACAACTAAACCAAAAGCTATGGCAGTCCCATAAAGTCCTGCGACCGTTAAAGAAATGCCCTGCTCATCCGTTAAAGAAGCACGCGTCGCCCCAAATGCGTAAACCCAAGCCCCGTATGAGCCCATTAATAAATACGTTACCCACGTTGTCTTAACCCGGGTAGGACGCAAATCCAGCTGAGAATTTTGCATAGTTAAGTTTATTGAGATTCGTGTTTTGAATTCACGGTTTCGCAATTGTTCACTTGTTGTTTGATTACGCCTATATCAATTCTCTCGTGCAACTCTGACTGCGAGAACTTGAATGGGGAGAACTGGCCGAGCAACTACTCGCGAGACGCCAGCCGCAAGTGCAGCCTTCATGCCCACTGGAGTTGACAGCAAGGAACCGCGAACACAGTTGGCGTCCGTCAGTATCGAAGTTAAGCCGACCAAATCAATACTGCTGCCTTCAATACCGACACCGAACCCAGCAATATCGAGATCCAATACGTCCCCATCATCTGATTCGACTACCTCGATCGGAGCACAGTCTTGCGCCCATTTTGCGAATTGGGCCAGCCAAGGGTCGTCAGAGATGCCGGTCTCAATCATGGGCATCTCGCCAAAGTAGACGCGTCCACCTTCACCGTCAACGGTGAGTAACTTGCCGGCCAAACTTTGTGCCACTCCCTCACCCACGCCAACAACGCTTGGTCTGCCCAAGGCCCTAGTCACCACGGCCGCATGTGAGGTTGATCCACCAAGTTCGGTAACAACCGCGACGGCTGCGATCATGCCGTGTACATCGTTCGGACTCGTATTAGGGCGAACTAAAACAATTGACTCGCCTTCGGCTGTGCGTCGTTCTGCTTCATCCGGATCAATTACACCGATCCCACATGCGACTCCAGGACAGGCAGGCTCACCACTTGCGGCCAAATGTTTTTCACTGTGCACCGGGTCAAGTTTCGGAAGCAAGACGGTTCGCACTTGCTCTGGCGTAACTCTCGCTACGGCTTCTTCTGCACTTATTACACCTTCGCCCGCTAGGTCCATCGCGATTCGGATTGCTGCTTGCGGCGATCGCTTTGCCGATCGAGTCTGAAGTAGATACAGGCGACCCTCTTGCACTGTGAACTCGATGTCTTGAACTTCACCATGCTCGCGTTCAAGAGTATTGGCCCAAACAAGTAACTCTTCATGAACATGAGGCATGGCACTTTCCAATGTCAACATGTCCTGGACTGCGTGCGTTCCACCGACTACGTCATCACCTTGACCACCGGGCAACCACTCACCATAAGGATTGGGATCACCTGAAAGTGGGTTTCGAGTAAACAGCACACCGGTTCCCGATTGATCGCCAAGGTTCCCGAACACCATTGCCTGAACCGTTACGGCGGTGCCTCCAACCTCGTTGATATTCCAGTGTCGGCGATAAGCCTTTGCTCTGGATGAATCCCATGAGTTAAAGACCGCGCAGATTGCGCCCCTCAACTGCTGAAAAGGATCTAGTGGTATTTCCTCGTCAGTGTCCGCTAGAACTTGTGCCCGCACCTCTTCGGCACTTATTCCACCGCTATAGGTTTCCAGGTCTGCCTTGAGGACAACGTCACCGTACTGGTGACAAAAGCGCGCGTGGGTGTCAAGTGCATATTCGGCATTCCCCGTGAGCTTGGCCAGGCCAACTTCAACCCCGTCAGTAACTCCGAGATTCAAAACAGTGTCCATCATCCCGGGCATGCTGATCGCCGCGCCAGAGCGGACAGAGACCAGCAGTGGCGCTTGGGGGTCGCCGAAGCGCCTGCCGGTCATAGACTCGAGATAGGCGATGCCATCAAGAACGCCGGCCCAAACTTCATCTTCTAGAACCGCACCGCCCTCGAGGTACTTGCTGCACTCACTGACCGGTAAAACGAAAGCTGGAGGAACCCGAAGACCCAAACTCAACATGCGACCGATACTCCAGGCCTTGCCACCAATGAGTTCCCGTGGTGGAAGTTGGGTTCCTTCCAGACAAATCACGCGCGATTCGGACATCACTACTCCTGACGTGTACGGCCGAGCATGCGGAGAAGATCCTCATGCAACTCGAACCAAACGGTGTGGTAACTATCGATACGGACGCCACTAACCCAATCAATTTCCCCTGCAAGCACTCGGTCGTAGGCTGATTCAAGTCGTTCGAGATACCTCGTCAATCGAGGCTGGGCCTCTGCGCAGCGACCGACTACTCGCTCGGCTCGCTCGTGAAGGTCGCCAAGTCGGTCGATAATCCCATTGTCATAATCCTTATCTTCATGATCATTGGGGATCCGAGTTGAACCCGTCGGCACGGTCTGCCAATCAGTAAACAGGGCCAGCAATCCGGTGTTTACCTTTTCGAACCGTTCATAAGCAGCAGTTAAAGCACCATCCTCACGAGCCTCCGCATACACAACCGGGTACTGGGCTGCGAGCATGGTTTGGCCATCAGGGGCAACCATGAACATTCCTCGAGCACCTGCCACTAATCCTTTACCGGCTGCGGCCTCCAGCGCTGCGCTGACTTCTTCTTCATTGCGGCCCAGCAGATCCGCAACGGCCGCCGGACCGGCCGCCTTGCGAACTGCCAGTCCGTGAATTGCTAAAAATTCGATGTCGGTCATATTGCCACCCTTCACGAGATTAGATTCCGATTCGGTTTCATTCATTAAGTTCAAGTGGATCTTCAAGTGGATCATTGTGTTATGAACTGGCCCAAGAAATCAGAAAATCAGTGTGTTGTTCCACACACCTGTTCGATAATGGGATTTTCGTATTTCTCGATTGCGTTAAAACTAACGTATGTTAGTCTAGCCTGTTATTGAGAGATTTAACGGCAATGCTCTCGGAAGGACCATAGCTAATGAAGCGCACCATTTTCAATGAAGATCACAATGCCTTTCGTAAAAGTTCGCGGGCATTCGTCGAGCGAACCCTTGAGCCCGGTTACGCATCATTTGTTGATAACAAAGAAATCTCAAGAGAAGTATGGATTGAAGCGGGACGCAATGACCTCTTAGGTCTCGACGTTCCGGAAGAGTTTGGTGGTGTCGATGCGGGTGACTACCGTTTCAATGCGGTACTCGGAGAGGAACTGGCTCACGCTTCAATGGCATTTAACTCATGCTTCCAGATGCACTTTGACGTATCGCTGCCATACATTGTCAACTACGGGACTGCCGAGCAGAAGCAACGCTGGTTGCCCGGCGCGTGTTCTGGAGAGATCGTTTCTACTATTGCAATGACCGAGCCCTCCGGTGGATCTGATCTTGCCGCCCTCCGCACAAGCGCAGTGCAATCCGGTACCGACTGGATAATCAATGGCTCCAAAACTTTTATCACAAACGGTTATACCGCCGACTTAGTTATCGTTGCCGTGAAGACCAGTCTAGACAAAGGCGCAAAAGGGATCACTTTGTTTGCGGTAGAAGAAGGAATGCCCGGCTTCGAGCGCGGACGAAAACTTGACAAGGTCGGGCAACCGGAAGCAAATACTGCTGAACTCTTTTTCCAAGATGTACGAGTCCCTGCCGAAAACGTCATCGGTGAAGTAGATCGTGGTTTCATCCAAATGATGGAGCAACTGCCGCAAGAGCGAATTGGTGCAGCTGTGGGGAACCTCGCCCACGTTGCTGCAATCCTTGATGAAACACTCGAGTACGCCAAGGAGCGTCAGGCATTCGGACAGTCAATCGGCTCTTTCCAACACAATAAGTTTTTGCTGGCCGAGTTGTACACCCGAATTGAAGTGAGCCAGGTGTATGTGGACGCTTGTGTACTGGCCCACTCAGAGGGAGAGCTTTCCGCGGTTGACGCCGCAAAAGTGAAGTACTGGACAGCAGACGTCCAAAATGATGTACTCGATGCTTGTGTACAGCTTTACGGTGGTTACGGTTACATGCGCGAATATCGTGTTGCACAAGCCTGGATGGATGCCCGGGTCACCAAGATTTGGGGCGGCACTAACGAAATTATGAAAGAAATAATCGGGCGAGACTTGGGCCTCTAACGCTAGTAAGCAACTACACAAATTCATCCAACTCAACGAGGGAATCCCATGCCAAACTTGACGTTTAACTTCACACAACAAACAGTGATAGTTACCGGAGCCGCACGCGGCGTCGGGCTTGAACTCGCTAGATTCTTTGCTGAGGCCGGTGCCAACGTTGTGGCCGTCGACTTCGATGGTGATGTTCTAGCAAGTGCGGTAGCCGAGTTCAATGCACTTGCTATTCAGGCCGATGTCAGCAGCACCGTTGATGTGCAGCGCGTCGTTGACGCCACAATCGATCAATTCGGTCAGATAGATATATTGGTTAATAACGCCGGTATTCTCCGTGACGGTGTTCTATGGAAGATGACCGATGAGGATTGGGATGCCGTCCTGGCAGTTCATGCTGGTGGCACTTTTAAATTCACGCGTGCTTGTGTCCCACACTTTCGCGCACGATCCTACGGACGAATCATCAACGTCACTTCCTATACCGGATTGCGTGGCAACACCGGACAGGCTAACTACGCCACAGCGAAGGCTGGGATCATCGGTTTCACAAAAACTGCTGCAAAGGAACTGGCGCGTTTCGGAGTGTCCGTCAATGCCATCTCACCGAATGCTGAAACGCGCATGGTTGCCGCAATCCCGCCGGAAAAATTGGCTGAACTCGCGGCATCAATTCCAATGGGTCGTTTTGCGCAGCCGTCAGAAATGTGTGCCGCCGTGGGTTTCCTGGCCTCAGACATCTCGGGTTACATTACGGGCGTAGTTTTACCTGTTGATGGTGGAATTTCAATGTAAGTATGGTCAGTCAGTAAACAGATCAATCTGTGATAAGGCTTGACCGCAAACCTTCAAGGGTGTCTTTGGAAACCCCGATGGATTGCAGATATTCATCTCCCGACCCGTACTCGCTGTTAAGTCCATCGAGGAAACCGCTCATGGTCTCCGGGGAAGAGTCTTGAACCCCCGGAGGTTGTTTATCTAGGTACTTGCCGTAGCTCTCGAGGCGCAGTAACCGAGCGTGCACAAGCGGATAAGTCTCACGGGATCGCACATAATCAGCAATAATGGCTTCACGCTGAACATTGATTGCATCCAGGATAACCGCGACCACAACGCCGGTTCGATCCTTGCCGGCCGCGCAATGAACGACGGCGGGAAGACCCTCGGTTGCCAGAACCTCAGCGATAATTGCGAAGGCATCGCGACTTACTGTGAGAAATCCTAAATAGTGTGGCACCAACATTTCTGGGGTGATCAGCGGTACGGCTGTTCCGGGAATACTGGGATCCACACTGAACAGAGGGGCGTTCACATGCCGGACTTCGCTGTGGTTCTCTAGGGGGCCACGACCCTCACGGACCACTTCCCCCTCAAGTCGGAGGTCGATCACGGTTCGAAGACCGACTTCCTCCGCCAGCCAATGGGCATCCGAATAGTCAAGTTCCTGCAAAGTGTCGCTACGGAAGATCCGCCCTGCCCTGACCCGACCACCTTGTTTTGTCGGCAACCCCCCAAGGTCTCGCCAGTTAAAAGCCTGTTTGGGTGTCCATGACATGTCCATCCCCTTAAGTATACATCTGATGTTTCTATGCGATGGGTTACTCGACCGACTAGACTTTAGCAAAAGTGGCCTTAGGATTAGTGCGGAAGGTCCTACGGCTGAGAATTTCTGCCGGTGGCGTTCATGACGCCCTTTCCACACCACGAGGAGAAAATATGATGCGTGACGCAGTTATTGTCGGAGCTGTTCGCAGTCCCATTGGAGTGGGTAAGGCTGAGAAGGGCTCTTTAAGTGGCATTAACCCGGTTGACCTCTCTGCCATGGTGCTTGAAGGACTGATGGCACGCACGGGAGTGGACCCCGCTTTGGTTGACGACGTCATCTGGGGATGTGTCTCCCAAGTTGGCGAACAGTCATTTAACGTCGGTCGAAATGCGGCATTGGCAGCTGGTTTCCCCGAGTCTGTACCCGGTGTGACCGTTGATCGCCAGTGTGGCTCGAGTCAGCAAGCGGCACACTTCGCAGCCGCAGGAGTTATTGCCGGCCAGTACGACATGGTGATCGCAGGTGGCGTTGAGTCGATGTCCCGTGTCCCGATGTTCTCAAACACAGTGGGTGGAGACGGTCCTTTTGGGCCTCGTATGTTGGATCGCTACGAAAACAATCTCGTTCCTCAGGGAATCAGCGCCGAGATGATTGCTGCCAAATGGGGACTTTCTCGAACTGATCTTGACGAACTCGCCGTGGCGTCCCATGCGCGCGCCGCAGCAGCCACTGAATCCGGAATCTTTAGCGAAGAGATCATCCCAATTACTACCGCCGCGGGAATCGTCTCGACTGATCAAGGAATCCGCCCTGGCACCAGCCTGGAGGGACTCGCCGCCCTGAAGACCCCGTTCCAAGAAGGCGGAGTAGTCACCGCCGGTAACGCCTCCCAAATATCCGACGGTGCAGCAGCACTACTCATCACAACTTCGGAGCGAGCTGCCGAATTGGGGCTCAAGCCACTAGCCCGATTCCACACCTTCGCACTTGCCGGCGTAGATCCAGTAATTATGCTGACGGGGCCTATTCCGGCGACCCAAAAAGTTCTCCAGCGCAGCGGCTTGTCCATCTCAGACATTGGTGCCTTCGAAGTGAATGAGGCTTTTGCTTCCGTGCTGGGAGCTTGGCTAAAAGAGACCGGGGCCTCACACGAGTTGACCAACGTCAATGGAGGTGCGATGGCACTGGGTCACCCTCTCGGTGCATCCGGTGCACGGGTAATGACAACGCTCGTCCACCACATGCGCCGAAGCGGATCTCGTTATGGTCTGCAATCAATCTGTGAGGGTGGCGGCATGGCTAATGCCACTATCCTTGAGCTTCTATAGGGGCATCACAAATGGTAAACAAGGTCTGCGCCAGTGCGGCCGAAGCACTCTCCGACATTAATGACGGTGCGACGATTGCTGTTGGAGGATTTGGTCTGTGTGGCATTCCCAGTGTCCTCATCAATGCGCTTCTGGAGTTGGCACCAAAAGATCTCCGGGTGGTGAGCAACAACTGCGGTATTGATGACTGGGGGCTTGGCCTACTACTTCGAGCTGGGCTTATCTCACGAATGACTTCTTCTTACGTCGGGGAGAACAAGGAGTTCGAGCGTCAGTACCTTTCCGGTGAACTCGAAGTCGAACTCGTACCGCAAGGAACCCTCGCCGAACGTTTACGGGCCGGTGGTGCCGGGATTCCTGCCTTCTACACTCCAGCAGGAGTGGGAACCCTAGTCGCTGAAGGGGGAATGCCACTGCGTTACAACGCAGATGGCTCAGTGGCAATTGAGTCCGCGCCCAAGGTCGTTGGAACCTTCGACCTCGATGGTGTGCCTAGCGAGTACGTTCTTGAACACAGCATTCGCACCGACTTCGCCCTTGTTCGAGCAAGTGTTGGTGACACGGCAGGTAACTTAGTTTTTCACAGCAGTACAAGGAATTTTAACTCCCTCGCTGCAGCAGCAGGCCGGGTCACTGTCGCCGAAGTCGAGAAACTCGTGGAGCCGGGGCAGATTGACCCCGAACTGGTACACACGCCGGGAATCTTTGTGCAACGCGTTGTTGCGCTCACTGGGGAACAGGCCGCCGACAAGCGCATCGAACGTCGCACGGTGAGGAGTACCCCATGAGTTGGAATCGCGAGCAGATGGCTATCCGAGTAGGTCAAGAGCTCCAAGACGGGCAGTATGTAAACCTTGGGATTGGCTTGCCAACACTTATCCCTAACCACCTTCCACCCGGTGTAAACGTGATTTTGCAAAGTGAAAATGGCATCTTGGGAACCGGGGCTTATCCCGATGAAAATGAAGTCGACCCCGACCTCATCAATGCCGGCAAAGAGACGGTGACTGTTCTTCCCGGTGCATCATTTTTTGACTCAGCTACCAGTTTCGGGATGATCCGCGGTGGCCACATCGACGCCGCCGTCCTCGGTGCAATGCAAGTTTCTACAGAGGGTGACCTCGCTAACTGGATGATCCCGGGCAAGATGGTTAAAGGCATGGGTGGTGCAATGGATTTGGTCCACGGCGCCAAGAGAGTCATCGTGATGATGGAGCACACTGCCAAAGACGGGAGTCACAAGATTGTCGATACCTGTGACCTCCCACTCACTGGCCGGAGAGTTGTTCACCGGATCATCACTGACTTGGCTGTCATCGATGTCACACCGGATGGTCTCGTCCTTCGGGAGACCGCACCCGATGTCGATTTGGAGCAGGTTCAGTTGGCAACTGGCCCCACCTTGATCATTTCTGAGGATTATGAGCAAGCATGAGCAGTTTGCCATCAGCCAATTTTAAGATCGATGCGAACTTCGGCACCGGAACTTCAGGCGAAATCCAAGATATTCAGGAATTGGCAATATCCACGCAAAGATCAGGATTTGATGCGATCTGGTCCTCCGAGGCCAAACATGATCCATTTCTCCCCTTACTCGTTGCCGCAGAGGCCACAAGCACTCTCACCGTAGGAACATCCATCGCGGTCGCCTTCGCCCGTTCCCCGATGACCCTCGCCCAGACAGCCTACGATCTTCAGTTACTCACTAAGGGAAGGTTCATACTTGGGCTCGGCAGTCAAGTGAAGCCCCACATCCAGCGACGATTCTCAATGCCCTGGAGCAAACCAGCTCCACGAATGCGCGAATACGTTCAAGCACTGAAAGCTATCTGGGTCGCATGGCAAGAAGAGACACCACTGCGCTTTGTTGGCGAGCACTACAAACACACTCTGATGACACCGTTTTTTGCGCCCAATCCTCATTCATACGGCCCACCGCCCGTCTATGTCGCTGCTGTTGGATCAGTCATGACCAAGGTTGCAGGTGAAGTTGCCGATGGCGTGATTCTGCACGGTTTCACAACTCGCCGTTACATCGAGGAAGTCTCGCTTCCAGCCGTTTCTGCAGGCCTGAAACAGGGGGATCGCGAGGATGGCGCCTGCGCAATAAGCCTGATGGGTTTTGTAGTTAGTGGAGACACTAGTGAAGAAATGGATCGGGCGGCCGCAGCCGTTCGACAGCAAATCGGCTTCTATGGCAGTACTCCCGCTTATCGTCCCGTGCTCGAACTACACGGCTGGGGCGAACTAGCCGAAACGCTTTCCGACCTCGCACGGGAAGGCGGTGACGCTTGGGCAACTATGGGAGAACATATCCCCGATGCAGTGCTTGAACAGTTTGCGGTGATTGCCCCGCGCAACGAATTAGCAGAGGCAATCACCCAACGATTCGAAGGCGTTCTCGACCGATTCTCGTTCTATGTTCCCTACGAGGTTCCCAATGGTTTCTGGGACCCGGTCGTAAGCGACCTTCGCTCTTAGCTAGGACGAAGAACCTCACCGTCACCGGACAAACGGCGGTAAGCGAGTGCGTCAGCCAAGTAACTGAATGCTGCAACGAATACGTTGACAAACAAGGCTGCGACTGTCACAACGACAAGAAGGATTGAGGTCAAGAAATTCGAATCCGAATCAAGCACGCCGGTCAAAATTGCCTGCGCAACCGCAACAACCAGAGTGATAGCAACGGTTGCTCCGATCAGCACAATTCGGAAGCCAATAAAACGCCAGAAAGACGTTGTGATTAATTCCCAACTCATGGCGAGTGAAGCAAATCCGGTCCTGCCTGGTTTACCAATAAGTGCATAGGGAAATAGTGCAAACATGAGCGCAAAAATCAATCCGGGAATAATGAATGCAAACAGTCCTACGGTAACAATGCCGATATAGACGACGCCGGCGACTAAGAACCACCAAAATCGATCAGAGCGCAGCAACACACTCACTGATGGCTTGGCGCCTTCCGAGGCGTTGTAAGCATTTCGCAGAATCCCAAAGAATGTATAAAAGAAACCGAGGATTCCAATAAAGATGACAATCGCCCCCAACGCAGGAACTGCAGTAGCAGCCAAGACGCCAACAACAATAATTGCGGAGGGGATCGCGATTGCGACCACGATCACAAGCAACCAGTACCAGTATTGACGCTTTGTCAAACTCCAAGCTTCATCAAGCACGGCAGCGATATCAAATCCACTCATGGGCTTACACCTTTCCTAATGGCATCCGTCACCGGTCCGGATGCAGCGACATGTCTAACTATTCCCTAATTACACTTCACATCACGGAATCAACATGCGATGCTGCTGAAAACGCTGGCAAGTTGGCGAATGCATTGTCTTTTGTTGGGTTCTTTCGATACCTTTAATCACCAATCGTAATCAAACACCTTCAAGCTGAGGAGAAAAATGTCTTTCGGAGACGCAATCAAGTCTGGATTTTCAAATTATGTGAAGTTCGATGGTCGAGCCAGTCGCTCTGAGTTTTGGTGGTTCATTCTATTTGTTTCTGTCATCGGGCTCGTCATCAACATCATCGATAACGCGATCGGGACGGGAGTTGTCATTAGTTTGATCTGGTCGCTCGCAGTATTATTGCCAGTACTCGGGCTTTATTTTCGACGATTGCACGATACTGATCGCTCAGCCTGGTGGTTACTCATTGGGCTTATCCCATTCATCGGATCAATTGTGTTAATCGTGTTCTGGGCCATCGAGAGTACACCCGGTGACAATAAGTATGGTGCACCCGTTAGCTAGGATTTTTCAATTGATTACGGGTGAGTAGCCAAGCTACTCACCCCTTTTCATTTTCTATTGTCTAGCTTGTAAATTTTCCAAGACGTAGGCAAACAATTCGTTTCCATGATCCGACGCTGTGACAATGTCAGCGATATGTAGATCAACGTCGCCGAATGACTGCAGGCGCAGAACATCGCCCTTGCGATCTCGATTGGGGAAAATCCCAGCAAAACTAAATTGTAGGTCGCCCTCCTGTTTTTCAAGAACAATTTGAGTCTGGGGCACTTGCAACGGCATATCAAGGTACACGGCATCGCGTCCTTTGGCGTGAAGTTGCTCTGCGCGAATACGTTTTACTACTTGCGCCAAATCATAACCGGGTACCTCAACATGAATCACTGCTGAGTTGTGGTCGTCCTTTTCTTCCACACTGAGAACGGATTTATCAACAATGTGAATATCAGATGAGGCCATGGCAATCTCACCATGAAGGCCTGAGGTTTCCAGAATAGACGCCAAGATTCCTTGGTGGCTTTGCGGAACAAACATGGGTCGGTTCTCACCATTGTTGAGTTTCAAATAAAACAAAGCAACTGACTGACGGTGGGGATCGGGATCCAAAGCTGCATTATTACTCACCGTTGATGGAATCCAACCCAGTAAGAATCCGGTTTCATGCGCACCCAAGGCGATGTTTGCCTTTTGTGAATACGGGTGCGCTGCTGTTGCTTCACTAAAGATTCCCAGGTAGCCAGCTTCGGTTGCCCATTGAGCCGCAAACCGCTTCAACTTCTCAAAAATATGATGGCCTCGGGCTGCATCACGCACGACTGCAACTCCCGCATGCATCACGCGTTCCGTAGATTCCTCAACCATAAGTGCCATATGACCAAGGATGGTTCCGTCAGATAGGTGACCGATCGCACTGTGCAGTGTGCGTGTCTTGATTCGGTGCGCAATTTGATCGGGTTGATACACCCACTCCGCGTCATAGGTGTCGCCATAAGCCTCGCGGACAAGGTCAACCAAAACACTGGATTCCTCAGCCGCAAGAAAGCGAATGTGAACCTCGGCCTCGTCTGTTACTTGCGCTTGCTCGGAGGACTGAGTATTCATTGGTTGATTATGACCCAATGAGTGCAGTTATAAAACAAGGGTGGGGCTGCTCCTACGAGCCAGCCCCACCCTTGTGTGTATCAAATTACTAGTTCGCTGCGACCTCAAAGGTAACCTTCGCGGTGACGCCAGGATGAACCTCAACGGTGGCGCTGTGCTTTCCCACGGTCTTGACTGCGCCGGCGAGGTGCACCTTACGCTTATCAATGGAGATATTGCCAGCAGATTTGACTGCGCCAGCAATATCAGCGGTCGTGACCGAACCGAAAAGCTTACCTGTTGCTCCAGCCTTAGCGGGAACGACAATCAGCATTGACTCAAGTGACTGCTTGATTTCATTGGCGTGATCGCGGTCACGAACCTCGCGCACCTTGCGGGCA
>JAFMCP010000045.1 GCA_017857705.1 Candidatus Nanopelagicales bacterium | reverse complement strand
GCTTCTCCGGTTAAACGACTGAACGTCGAAACCTTTCATCCCCTATTGATTTGTGCCTTTATTCTACCCCCTTGGCACGTCTTCCTACTAATCGCTGGGTTTCCCGCTTAGAGTCACGCTCAGCAATCGCCTGGCGCTTGTCGTAACTCTTGCGTCCACGGGCTACTGCGATTTCGACTTTGGCGTAGCCATCTTTGAAATAAAGTGACAACGGAATAAGGGTGACTCCGGTGTCCCTGGTGGCCTGTTCAATCCTCTTTATTTCATCTTTTTTAAGTAGGAGCTTGCGGGCTCGACGTGGCTCGTGGTTGGTCCATGTCCCCATTGAGTACTCGGGAATGTGGATCTGTCGGAGCCAGACACCACCATTTTCACATTGGGCGAACCCGTCCACCAGGCTGGCGCGACCTTGTCGCAGCGACTTTACTTCCGTTCCCGTCAGAACAATCCCAGCCTCGTAGACGTCTTCTATTGAATAGTCGTAACGCGCTTTCTTGTTTTGGGCAATCAGCTTTTTACCGGTTTCACGTGGCACTAGTGGATGCCTCCTCTTGGATGTGAACGGCCTCCAGTTCGGCGCCTCGCTGCCCCACCCAAGCTACAGCAATAAAAAACACGGAGATGAATGCCATTACTACCGTCCACAGGAAAACATAGATGTCAATGGCAGCGCCAATCGGTGGGGCGCCGGGAAAATAAGAACGCAAAATTGGCAACGCGAAGAGCAGGCTTCCCGTCCAGGCGAGTAATGCTGCCTCAACTTTTCGACGATTCGATAGAACAAGTATTGAGATAAATAGCGCGAGTAAGGAGACGATAGTGGCAAGGGCGAGTAACACGAGTGCGAATAATTTGGTTGAAAATGCTCGACCAAATTCGGCTCCAAGAATTACCGATGAGCTCCCCGTGGTTGCTGCGGTGAGCAAACTATCCCAGCCATTTACTGCGCCACTTGAAGCAATAATGATCGGGATCTCACCTTTTGATTCGTTAGCACCACCTGATTCTCGGTCGTAAAAATCCGCGGTGACGAAGTAGACACCACTGTATGTGTCGAGTGGGTACTGGGCTGGTTCGCCGGAGACACCCAACACGACTTCGGCCCGACCAAAAGCTGTGCCTTGCGGAATTCGAATTTCTTGGCTGCCGTCGGGTCCAAGGACAGTTACTCGAATATTGTCAACGGCTCTTCCACTTGAGTCTGCAATAGCTGCATCACTTGAAGTCATGACAACGCGAAAACTTGCGTTGCTCGTTTCAGGACTGAGGCCTATCGGCTCAAAGGTGATTTCGATGCCAGCTGCGACGGAGTCCGTGGAACTCTCAAAGCTACTTCCACCTTCAGTCGAGTAGAAAGCAACAACCAACCAATAGATGACAACGACAATCAACCCCGTAACACCCAGCAGACTCCACCCGCGTTTGGACAGCTGCCGTGGGTGCGGACCTTCGGTGAAGTCGGGACCGGCAATTGTGCCCATTGACTTCTCCTTAAATTCTCAATCCGATTCTTAACGGCGGTTCGCACTGCGGGCTAGCAGGGCACAATTCGCATTGATTGCCCGAACCAACCCATGGGATCATACGCCGTTCCATTTAAACGGGTTTCAAAATGCAAATGTGGACCGGTCGACCACCCTGTTGAGCCGACCTTGCCGACTTCCTGACCGGCATTGAGACTTTCGCCCACGCCAACACTCACCGACGAAAGGTGCGCGTAGAAGGTCGTGAGCCCGCCGGTATGTACGACTAATACGGCATTTCCGTAGGGGCCACCCCTCGTGATCGTTGCCACGGACCCGGAATCCGCTGAGATCGCGCTCGTCCCAGAGGGTGCGCCGATATCAATTCCCGTGTGACAGGAGTTGTGACCGTAAATGGGATGAATGCGGGGTCCAACACCTCCACCTTTTTGGCGGCCGGGAAGTGGCCAGGTGAGAGTTCCGCTCGGAGATTGGTTCGTTTGAGACGCGGCTGCCCGTGCGGCAGCTTTCTTGGCAGCGGCAACTGCTTTCTTTGCCATCACTTCCAGCTTTCGCTGTTCCCGCTTGAGTCGCTCATAACGATTCTTGATTTTCCCTTTAAAGACTTTGGCGCTTTGAACCGCTTGCCGTTTCTCTTTACGAATCTCTATCACGGCTTGCTGTTTTTCTTTTGCCGATTCGAGTGCCTGCAAGGCTTTGCCTTGTTCTCGTTTCGCTTGTGATTGAGCAGCTGATGCTTTCTCGGTAAGTGCCGTTAGTTTGACTTCTTGCAGTGTGGCGTCGGCACTCGATGCCAGGATTGTGCGCTCCATGCTCTGCTGCTCACGACTCACGTAGTTGACGGCCACCATTCGCGCTGTGAAGTCTGCAGGATCCTGCGCGGACATGAGAACACTGACTTCGCTTAAAGGACCCTCTTGGTAAATCAACCGGGCAACGTCTTCCATGTCACCACGTTGGTTTTCCAACAGCCTGTTTAAACGGGTGAGTGCGCGGGTTCCAAGAACAAGTGCACTCTTTGCGTATTCAGATTCGACTCGCGCGGACTCAGCAACTGCATTTGCACGTTTGACCTTGCGCTGCGCCGATTTTTTTTGCAACTTTGCTTTCACTAAAGCTCGCTGAGCAGCAGTTGCGGCACTAAGTGCTTTTTGTAATTTGGTGTTCGCTTTTCCTAGGGCCTGGTTTGTGGACACCAAACTTGATTGAACTTGACGTTGATCATTTTTGATCTCATTGAGATCGGCGGCCTGCGCCGGGGCTACCAAAGCCGAACCGGCGAGAACGATGCTGGACATGAAAATGCACGCGGAAGACACGGCAAAGCCAGCGCGGGAGGGGACCACATGAACAGGGTAAACCCGGATTAAGTGTTCTTGAATGCTTCGGCAGGCGTGTTTGAGGACTAAACCCTCAAGTACTTCCTGAGGGTCAGGAAGGCTGCGAGGCCTGAAAGCCCGATTCCGACCAGGATCAGAATTGGCGCGATTCCTACGACCGCATCCCAGCCCACGAAAGCGGTGAATTGGAATGAAGGAGCAAGGATCTGGTCAATGACGACCGACTTGGTCAAAATTAATCCGCCGACAGCCAGGATCGCACCGATACCAGCGGAAACAGCAGCTTCAAGCAGGAATGGCAATTGGATGTATAAATTGCTGGCGCCGACAAGTCGCATGATGCCGGTTTCACGGCGACGACTGAAGGCGGCAACTCGCATTGTGTTGACGACCAACAACACCGTAACCACCAACATCACAACCGCAATGATCAACGCAATTGCTTGGAGTCCTCCCAGTAATCGGAAGAATTTATCAAGCACCTGTCGTTGATCGTTGACCTGTTCAATACCTGGCCGACCGGAAAATGCGGAAGCAACTACGTCGTACTGCGTGGGATCAGCCAGCTTCACGCGGAAAGATTCAGGTAACGCACTTTCATTGACGCTGTCAACAATTGGTGAGTTCGCAAATTGTTCTTGGAAGCGGGCAAATGCCTCTTCTTGGGATTCGTAATAGATGTCCTGAACAAGTGGGCGTAATGATTCAAGGTCAGCTTCGATTTGATCGCGTTGCGCAGCGGTCACTGCGCCACCAGCGCACGAAGGAGTATCGCTGCCCTTGGCACACAAGAAGATGGAAACTTCCACCTTGTCGTACCAAAAATCTTTCATGGTATCTACTTGCGCGCGCACCAGCAAACTCACACCGAAGAGGGTGAGTGAAACAGCAACAGTGATGATGACTGCAAGTGTCATCGTTAAATTTCGGCGAAGTCCACTGCCCACTTCACTGGCAACAAATTGGGCGCGCATCAGCGGGCATACCCGTAAACGCCGCGAGACTGATCTCGCACCACATGGCCGTGTTCAAGTTCCACAACTCTGCGGCGCATCTGGTCAACGATTTGAGCGTCATGGGTGGACATGACCACTGTTGTTCCCAATCGGTTGATTCGATCAAGGAGTTTCATGATCCCCACGGAGGTCCCCGGGTCTAAGTTTCCAGTTGGTTCGTCCGCGATGAGAAGTTTGGGTCGGTTAACAAATGCCCGAGCAATTGCTACCCGCTGCTGCTCGCCACCGGAGAGTTCATCCGGGCGGCGTTCCTCTTTGCCTTCAAGACCCACAACTTCCAAAACTTCAGGGACAACTTTTTTAATATGAGCTTTCGGCTTACCGATCACTTCGAGGGCGAATGCGACATTCTCGAACACACTCTTATTGGGCAGCAATCGGAAGTCTTGGAATACGGTTCCGATCTCCCGGCGTAGCGCTGGAATTTTCCAGTTTGAAAGCCTACTCAGGTCCTTACCCAGCACCCACACGTTTCCGGCTGTTGGCCGTTCCTCACGGAGCACCAATCGAAGGAAGGTGGATTTGCCCGAACCAGAAGGTCCCACCAGGAAAACGAACTCACCTTTTTCGATTTCAAGGGAGGCTTCTTCTAAAGCTGGTCGGGTTTGATTGGGGTAAAGCTTGGTCACGGTATCGAACAGGATCACTGCGCGGTACTCCGTTTCAGTCGGGAAGCCATCGGGTTACTGACCAGCAGTCTAAGCGGAAGGGGTCGAAATGGGTGATTACGGCGTGGCCGAATTGGTCTTTCTCCACCTAATTCCAGCCTGAACCAGTTCATCGATTTCCCCGTCAAGCACCGCTCCGGTATTGCCCGTTTCCTCATTGGTCCGCAGATCTTTCACCATTTGATAGGGGTGAAGTACATATGAACGCATCTGATTGCCCCATGAACCACCGGAGTCATCTTTGAGAGCATCCATTTTGGCCCGCTCAGCCTGACGTTGGTTAGCCAGTAGTTTTGCTTGAAGCACGACCATGGCCGTCGCTTTGTTCTGGATTTGTGAGCGTTCATTCTGGCAGGACACCACTATTCCGGTCGGAATATGTGTGAGTCGCACGGCCGAGTCGGTTGTATTCACACCCTGCCCTCCCGGGCCACTTGACCGGTAAACGTCGACGCGTAAATCGTCGTCGGGGATGTCCACACTTTCAGCCTGCTCAAGCACCGGGATAACTTCAACGTCAGCGAATGAAGTCTGTCGCCTGCTCTGATTGTCAAATGGCGAGATACGCACCAGCCTGTGGGTTCCTTGTTCAACTGAAAGTGTTCCGTAGGCGTACGGGGCTTTGACGGCAAAGGTCGCAGACTTGATTCCGGCTTCTTCGGCGTAAGAGGTGTCATAGACCTCGTAGGTCCAGCCGTGACGTTCGCAATACCGGGTGTACATGCGCAGAAGCATCTCTGCCCAGTCCGCTGCGTCAACGCCACCCGCACCGGATCGAATCGTGATCAGTGCTTCCCGTTCGTCATATTCACCGGAAAGGAGTGTACGAATCTCAAGTTCGCTCACCACTGCTTCAAGGGACTTGAGTTCTTTTAATGCGTCGTCAACGGATTCCTGGTCGCCGGCATCTTCAGCCAGTTCAAAGAGCACTGGGAGATCCGCATTTCTGCTTTGGACTGCTTCAAACTTACGCAACTCACCTTGAAGCGTTGACAACTTAGAGGTCACTCGCTGCGCATTCGCCTGGTCATCCCACAGATTAGGAACGGATGCTTCCGCTTCAAGTTCGGTGATCTTTTCCAACATGCGCGGAACGTCGAGCACCGTGCCAATGCTGCTCACTTTGGTTGCTAACTCATTCAGGCGTTCCTGAATCTCAAGTGATGGCACGACGCAACTTTACGAGTTAAGTACCGGAGTCGGGCTTATGGGGCGTAATCCAACCTCGCCGAGGCACTGGCCGCAACCGGATCAAAAGGTAGAGCATCAAAGAATGTGAGCCGTAATGGTGCGTGAAGAGTGACCAGCACGGACTTGCCATCAGGTTCGATTTCAACGGATGTCAGTGCAATATTTGAGTCAGCGGTCATCGCGGCTGCATGGGTTCTGGCTATGTCATGGACTTGGGCCGAGCTGAGTCTGGTGGCTTGCGTCGCACCACTTCGGTAGTACTCCTCTATATCGATCCCCTGAGCCCCCGCGAGCGCAATTGAATCAGCAATAGATTGCAGTTCCCGTTGTTGAATAAAAGCGCTGGCGCTGTCTGTTATCACCGCAAGAGCCAAAAGGCACACCCCGATCATTCCGATTCCCAGCAACATGATGCTGCCTTCCTCTTCTTTCACGAGGCTCCCGCTTGGCGGTATTGGTCAACGAGAAGTGTGGCTTGGGAAGTGATTGGCATGGTGACTAGATCCGATGAACCCCAACGAGGGACAAATGGCAGTGGAACCCGGGTCGTGACTTCAATTGAAACACTCCCACCAGGAGTCAGGCAGGAAATGTGATCACAGGTGATTGCAATCTGAGGTTCAGATCCGGCAATTCCGTAGTCAGTAAATGCTTGATTCGCAGCAATGCTTGCCCTTTGGTTGGCTGAGGAATTGCCGGTGCCTGTGACAAAAGCTCTCACTCCTTCCCTAGCCGCTTGATTGGATGCGAATTGAGCAGCATTGAGAGTCAGCACAGTAATTGCTATGTAGATAATTGGTAAAATAATCGCCACCCCCACGACAATAAATTCAATCGAGGCACTTCCCCGATCAGATTCACTCCACGAGCGCATGACCGGTGATTTTCATAGACGTTGGCCCATAAAAGCCAATGAGGGGCAATTCTGTTTCGACAACTACCGCGAACATTTCGTTTTCCCCTGTAGTAACTAGTGATGCACTAATGCTTTGTACGGCTGTTCCGGCAATGTTGCTTTCCAAAATGGACCTGGTTCGTGACTCCGCCCGATTCACATCTCCACCTACCAATGCTGCGATGCGTGCACCCTCAATGGCAGCGCTGGTGACCACGGTTCTCACGTGGACTGCCAACATTAATTGAAGTACCGCTAGTGCAACCAGCATGAGTAACGGAGCAACTAGCGCAAATTCAACGCTGGCATTCCCGCGATCAGACCTGAATCGATCCCGGACACTAAGCGGAAACACTCGAGAGCGCTCGGTCCAATATACCCGTGAGCTGGTCATCCGCGATGAGCCAAATGGCGGTCACCAGCCCTGCGGTCATAACAGCGACAAGTACCCAACCGGGAACATCTCCCCTGTCATTCGCCAACCGATTGAATAGCTTGCCCAACATCAGTTCTATTTTCATTTCATTCCTTTCGTTGCATAGTGATTAATTATTTTTAGGGGACAAGGACTTCCAGCCCACGCATCGCGGGAAAGAGTGCAATCACAATCACTGTCGGAAGAATAAAAAACACGACGGGGACCAACATGAAAACGTCTTTCTTCCCGGCCAATTCAATTAAGTGTTGGCGTTGTTCATTCCGAGTATCAACTGCCTGAGCGCGAAGGACTCCACTCAACGGAGTTCCTCTTTCAATCGCAATTACTAACCCAGAGACAAACCGTTCGATGCAGCGTGATCCGGTGCGCTCGGACATAGCTTGCAGGGCATCGGTTAATGCGCTCCCAGCTTTGATTTCGGCAACGCAAGTTCGTAATTCATGTGCGAGATCGCCGTTGCCCAGTTGGGCAATGCGAGTCAATGCAGCTACGGGGGTCTCTCCTGCAGTTACCGAGAAGGCGAGTAGTTCTGCTAGATCGGGGAACTGCGCGTCGATTCGCTGTACCCGTTTGCTCCCCAAACCGGAAATGTGTCTGTCGTGGACAAGGAAACCGATTACGACGCCGAGAGCCATTGTTATTCCAATGGCGATCGGATGTGATCCCCGGGAAATTGACCACATTCCGATGACAACGCCCGCAACTAGGCCCAGACCTGCCCACACAATTTGTTCCCAGCGAAAGCGCGCTAGATCGGCATTGCGCTCCCCCGAAGTTTTCCCTGCCCTTTGTAATCTATCCATCAGTTTGTCAACATTGCCAAATCTAAAAATCCACTCGTTATTGAGGCTGAGTAATTCCCGCAGGGATGACAACGCTCCCGATTGGCCTTGACTAGAAAGGAGCGCATTGAGCTGAGGGAGACTGCCATGGGAGGCCCGGATCACGCGCATCGAAATAGTCATTGGAGTCAATGAGCGATAGCGGGTGAATGCAATCAAGACACCGCTTGCTGCCATGAGACCTAAAAACGACCCAATAATTGAGCTACTCACGCGGGTACCTCAAATACAACTCGCGATTGCGTTGGCAGTGCACCAATGCGCAACATGATTCTGTAGGCGATAAAGGACACTGCCGCTGCGCCAAGGAGAACCACTGCACCAAGTCCTGTTCGAAATGCTGCAACAGCGTCGGGTCTGGTGCACAACATGGCCAAAGTCAGCCACGGAGCCGCGATCGACATTCGCGCAGCGGAAATCGTCCAACTTTGTCTCGCTTCAATATCTCCACGCGTGATTGCATCACTGCGTAATAGCGCACTCAACGTGCGCAAAACCTGCCCCAGGTCCGTGCCACCGACCTCATATGCAATGCGCAGTGCGGAAATAACTCGATCAGCAACCGGGTCACCCAACCTTTCCTGCAATGCATTGAGGGCCTGTCCAAATGAACCCGTTGATCGGTAGTAGTCACAGAAGTGCTCGAACGCGTATCGCAGCGACGCGGGACCATTCCTTGACAGGTCGGCCACGGCCTCCGGCAGGGACATTCCCGCCCGTACCGAAGACGCCAGCGAGTCGACCGCGTCCGGCCAACTCGTGCGCAATGCCTTTGACCTCAACTTAACCCGACGCTTGAGACTGAAGATCGGTATGAACGTTGCACCCGCCGCACCCATTAACGCGACGATAGGTATTGAAGTGATGATCAGCACGGTTGATCCGGTCGCAAGTGCCGCAATCCCCATACTCGTGTAAACGGTCCCTGAAGTCACATTGGGCAACCCTGCAGCCTTGACCAGCGTTCCAACGTAACTTTCCTTGACCGCTCGTACAGATCGGTGTCCACTCATCGACAGATATATGAGTAACGCACCGATTCCCAGAGCAAGACCGAGCGCGGCACCCATCAGGCAACACCCCGGAGTGGTTTCTGCGAGTGAAGGATGCCAGCCAGGTCAAATCCGTGGGCGACGAATCTCTCTGGGTGTGGCGGGTAACCCGCCCTTCTGCTCAGACCCGTTCCATCGTCCTTAAAGATCGTACTCATTTCCACAATATTGTTTTCGACGCGCCCGGTAAGCCCTGATATTTCGGTAATGCGTCGCTGACCACCTGGATCACTCGCTGCATGAATGACCAGATCAACCGCTCCCGCAACGGTTGGTACGACAAAGTCGCCGGGAATATTTGCACCCGCAAGAAGGGGAAGTGTGCACAGCTTGGTCACCGCTTCACGTGCACTGTTGGCGTGCAAGGTTGACAGTGAGGGCATGCCCGAATTCATGGCAATGAGTAGGTCAAGGGACTCACCTTGACGAACTTCACCGACGATCAGGCGGGTCGGTCGCATTCGCAGAGCCTCACGAACCAGCCTGCGCAGTGGAATTTCACCTGTGCCTTCCAAACTTGCATCACGCGTTTGCATGGCAATCCAGTCCGGATGGTCAATTCTGATTTCAAATACTTCCTCACAACTGATTACTCGCTCATGTTGTGGAACACAACCCAGAAGCGCATTGAGGAGTGTGGTTTTCCCTGCCTGCGTGCCGCCAGCAACAACAATATTGAGGCCGCATCGGACACTGGCTTCAAGGAAAGTAGCTGCCTGCTGGTTGAGAGTGCCTAAACTTACGAGGTCAAAAATAGTTTTCGGACGAACAATGAATCGCCGAATATTGACCGACCAGTGATGCTGGGTAACCTCTGGAATAACAACATGCAACCGGCTACCGTCAGAGAGCACCGCGTCCACAAAGGGTTGGGACAGATCAAGGCGGCGCCCGGAAGTTCGAAGCATCCGTTCAACAAGATCGCGTACCTGTTCGGAAGTAAGAATGACTCCGGTCAGTTCACTGCGCCCACCTCGAGCAACAAAAACTCGACTAGGTTCATTTATCCAAATTTCTTCAACCGTTGGGTCATCGAAAAACTTTTGCAACGGACCATAGCCGGAGATTTGATGGTGAATCTCAAGAACCAAGGCCGGCACATCAATTATTGATCCACCTGCGAATAGATCAGAAACGCTCTCCTGAATCAAGTGAAGTACCCGTGCAGTGTCAACCACCGGATCGAGGTCAAGGGTTCGAATTTGCTCGCGAACGCGTGACTCAATGAGTACCGAGTCAATAATCGCTGAATCCATTGCTTCCCCTTTGTTTGCTCGCCTTTATGTTGCGAAGCTTGACTCGCACCATTGCGCGCAATCAGGGTAAGTCGAATAAGGACATTAAATGAAGTGCTGATTTTTATGTTGTGGATAACTCAATTACAGCAGGAAACGATCCCACGCCGCCCTGACGAACTCGGGGTGCTCTGATTGAGCCATGTGACCGGTATCGGGCAAAACCACGACATGGGCATTAGGAAAATGTTTCGTCAATCGATGTGCGGTCTTGGCACTGACCAATACGTCTTCCCGACCATAGATTGCCAAAGTGGGAGCTGTGACTCGCTGGGCAAGTTTCCAAGGCCGATTGACTCCGGTCAGATCCGCATTCGTTCTGAATAGGCCGCGAAGGGATCGCAGAAATGCATCGGTGTTGTAGGTGAAGTGATCTCGTTCTCTTACTTCCTCAACTGCTTCAGCCATTCGGATCTTTGAAAACTGATCGGGCTTCGCAGTGCATCCGTCAATGGTTGCTTGGACACGATCTTCGGGAGGCATCTCGAAATATTTGGGGATTAATCTTTCGCCCACGCCCGGAAAGGCAATTGCTGGCAAGTGGACATTGCCCTTTGTGGCATAAAGACTCGGGAATGCCGGTGAAATCAGGGTTAAAGAACGCACCAAATCAGGTTTGCGAGCGGCCAGTTGTAATGCCACGGCCCCACCCAGTGAGTTTCCAAAAAGGTCAACCGGCCCTAAATCTCTGGCCAAGATAAATTCAGCCACAGCCCTTGCGTGTCCAGAGGGCGTGTAATCACCATCACGCGGAGGCGGTGACATGCCGAATCCAGGAAGATCCACGGCGTAGCCGGTCAGTTGAGGCTCAAGGGCTAGCATCAAATCCGTCCAGTTCAGGGAAGAGCCACCAAGTCCGTGGAGAAAAACACCAACGCGAGCCGGGGAAGCGTCCAAAGTTCGCGTTGTTCGATAGGAAATAGTTCGCTTGGGGAGAAACTCGATACTGCGTGGATACGCGCGTAGGGCCTCAATGCGTGGGGAAATGGGGGAAAGCACTCCCAAAGCGTACGCGATAAATAAATCCCAATGCAAAGTAGACTCATTGCATGGTTGTGGCAGCTTCGATTGACGAGACTGTTTCTCGCTCTGCCCGCTTACCCAAATCAGAGCGTCGGGAACAACTCATGGCCGTTGCTCGATCTGTGTTTGTGGAACAGGGTTACCACTACGCCAGCATGGAGATAATTGCCGACACCGCAGGCGTCTCCAAGCCACTACTCTACCAACACTTCCCCAGCAAGTTGGATCTTTACTTGGCATTACTTGACGCTGGTATCGACGACCTCCTGGCCAAATCGGATGCTTCATTGCGCGATATCACCGATAATAAAATGCGAGTGATAGCGACCGTTCAAACCTACTTTGAATTTGTTGACGACCCCCAGGACGCATATCGACTTGTCTTCGAATCTGACCTCACCAACGAGCCACAAGTGCGAGCCCGACTTGAACGACTTGAACAAGAAGTAATAAAACGTATTGCCGCTGTCATCAAAGAAGACACCGGCTTGAGCGAAAGTCAGGCAACACTGCTTGGAGCAGGACTGCACGGCATGGCCCAGGTTGCTGCAACGAATTGGTTGCGAGACCCAACTCTTCCCAGAGAAGACGCCGCAGAGTTAGTGTCACTGCTCTCTTGGCGCGGAATAAGTGGATTCCCACTTTCGCATCCGCCCGAACAAGCCAACCCATAAAACAGACCAACACGTATATCCGCATTTAACAGCAAAGGAAGGTACATCATGGACGTCAACATTGGAGTTCAACACACTGCACGCGATATCTCAATTGAAACTGAAGAGAGCGCTGATTCAATTACCGCCAAAGTAACCGAAGCGATCAACTCAGATGGCCTTCTTAGTTTGACCGACACCAAAGGTCGGGTTGTGCTCGTTCCTGGCAGCAAAATTGCTTATATAGATCTTGGCCCTGCCGCAGGCCGTCGCGTTGGGTTTGGCAAATAGTTTTTTAGGCTGCCAAACCAAGATCGGCCATGCGCCGCGAATGGCTGTCTGTTAGTCGCGCCAACATGCGACCAATTTCAGCCAGATCAGCGCCTGGCCGGTCGACTCCACCAATAATCAAGGCAGCCAATGCGTCCCGTTCTGCGGCAACCCGCTGGGCTTGGGACAAGGCTTCACCCACGAGCCTGCGACCCCACAGCGCTAAGCGGCCCGCAACTTTTGGGTCCTCCTCGATTGCTGCACGGATACGCTCAACAACATAAGCTGCTTGGGAGAGATCGTCACAGACCTCCAGCACCAAATCACGGGTTCGCGTGTCGACATAGGAAGAAATCTCTCGGTAGAAATCGAGTGCGATTCCATCACCGACAAAAGCCTTCATGAGCCCTTCAAGCC
>JAFMCP010000004.1 GCA_017857705.1 Candidatus Nanopelagicales bacterium | reverse complement strand
CCTTCAAAGAGATTGAATACAAATGGTCTGAAGGATCTCGCGAGGACTTCCCTCGTCTGAAGGTTAAAGCCCGAAGTGAGGTTGTAGGATTTGGAATTCCGAACGAATTAACAGTTGATTCCCAGGGCGTTGTCGGGGGTGGACAACACCTCTCCCCCGTCGAATTACACGAGTTGGTCGAGGCCCGTGGAGATCAAGTCGCCTTTTTTGACGGCAGAAATGCTTTCGAGTCACGAATTGGACGGTTCAAGGGAGCCACTGTCCCCGATACAAACACCACCCACGATTTTATCGCTGAAATTGATTCTGGTAAATACGATCATTTGAAGTCCAAAGCGGTTGTGACTTATTGCACTGGTGGAATTCGTTGTGAGATTCTTAGTAGTGCAATGAAGTCACGTGGTTTTGAAGAGGTTTATCAGCTTGATGGTGGGATTGTTAAATACGGTGAAGCATTTGGAAATAAAGGGCTTTGGGAAGGCAGCCTTTATGTTTTTGATCGTCGAATGACAGTCGATTTTGAGCCAGATGTTGCAGCAATTGGACAATGCGCTCACTGCGAAGGGTTGACCAAAACCTTCTATAACTGTTCAAGTGACTGGTGCCGAGAGTTGACCCTTGTTTGTGACTCATGTGTTGAGGGTGATGTGTTGTCCTTGGACTGTATCCACATCTAGTCCTCTTGGCTATTTCGGTCAACTTAATTAAGTGCTAGTTCCTCAATACTGGGGCAACTGCAGACAAGGTTTCGATCACCAAATGCACCGTCGATTCGACGTACGGGTGGCCAATATTTATTTGCTCTCACGGATGGAACCGGATAGGCAGCGATAGCTCCCGCGTAGGGCAGCTCACTCCCGTCAATGAGACATGCGGCTGTGTGAGGTGCATTGACCAAGGGGTTGGAATCCGATGGCCACTCCCCGCTAGCCACCAAATGGATTTCTTGAGCAATGTTGATCATGGCACTAATGAATCGATCCAATTCAGCAAGATTTTCACTCTCTGTCGGCTCAATCATCAGAGTCCCGGCGACAGGAAAACTCATGGTGGGAGCATGGAATCCGTAGTCGATAAGACGCTTGGCAATGTCATCGACGGTGATGCCCGTAGCGGATGTAATCGGACGAATATCGATGATGCATTCATGAGCCACCAGACCATTGGCTCCGCTGTAGAGAACTGGATAGTAATCGTTGAGTTTTCGAGCGATGTAGTTTGCGCTAACAATTGCCACCTGTGTGGCCTCAAGAAGTCCTTGCGCACCCATTAGCCTGATATAAGCCCATGGAATTGGCAAGATTCCGGCACTCCCCCAAGGCGCCCCGCTGACGGGTCCGACTCCACCGTCAACAAAGCCCATTCCCGTAGGACCACACTCGGGACGTAGTGGGTGAGAAGGGAGAAAAGGTGCAAGGTGGGCCCTAACGCCGACCGGTCCAACGCCAGGTCCTCCCCCACCATGCGGAATACAGAATGTCTTGTGCAGGTTCAGATGCGAGACGTCGGCACCAAACTTTCCGGGCTTGGCCACACCCACTAGCGCATTGAGATTTGCACCATCAACGTAGACCTGGCCCCCAGCGTCGTGCACTAATTCACAGATGTCAGCGACCGCGGCTTCAAATACACCGTGAGTTGACGGATAGGTGATCATTAATGCTGCCACTTCACCGGCGTATTTGGCGAGATTATCCTTGAGGTCATCAATATCGACATTCCCCAATTCGTCGCATGCAACAACTACCACGCGCATCCCAGCCATTACGGCACTAGCCGCGTTTGTGCCGTGTGCGCTACTGGGAATTAAGCAAATATCTCTTTCGTTTTGTCCAATACTTTCCAGATACGCCTTAATAGCTAGCAACCCAGCGAACTCACCTTGACTGCCAGCATTCGGTTGCAAAGACACCGCGTCGTAACCAGTGATCTCGACGAGATAGCTTTCAAGTTCGCGAATTAGTTCCACATATCCTTGGGCCTGATCAAGGGGGGCGAACGGGTGAATATTAGCGAACTCCGACCAAGTGATGGGTTCCATTTCAACCGTTGCATTCAATTTCATCGTGCAACTACCGAGTGGAATCATTGACCGGTCAAGGGCGATATCTTTGTCCGAGAGCTTCCTCAGGTATCTCAGCATTGCTGTCTCGGACCTGTAGGTATTGAAAACCGGATGCTCCAGGAAACTTGTCGTGCGCATCGAAGCTTGAGGAATTGAATGCGATGATGGCTTGAGATTAACGATGAGCTTTCCGGGAGTCAGAACCCCCGCGATTGTTTCAATTGTTGCTCTCGTCGTGGTCTCGTCAAGTGATAACCCCAAACTGGAATCATTCGTGCGACGTACATTGATGCCGGCTTCCTCGAGGGCCTGTGCTAACTCATATGCGTTCGTCGATGTGAGCGTTATTGTGTCAAAAAAGTTGTTTGATACCAATTGATATCCATGCTCTGACAAATGTTCGGCCAGAATTGTCGTGAAGCCGTTGACTCGCTTAGCTATTTCCGTCAGACCTTGGGGTCCGTGGTAGGCGGCATACATTCCGGAGATGATCGCAAGTAAAACCTGCGCAGTACAAATATTACTGGTGGCCTTCTCCCTCCTGATGTGTTGCTCTCGGGTCTGTAGAGCCAGCCGGTATGCCGGTGCGCCGTCTGCGTCGACACTCACACCAACAAGACGTCCTGGCAAGCTGCGTTCCAATCCCGATCGCACCGACATGAATCCTGCGTGTGGCCCACCAAACCCCATCGGTACACCGAACCGTTGCGCCGAACCCACAACTATGTCTGCTCCCAATGAACCTGGTGATTCGATCAGAGTTAATGCAAGCAGATCCGTTGTCACGATTGTAAAAGCACCGGATGATTTGATCTGCTCAATGATCGGGCCTAAGTCGTTGATATTTCCTGAGGATCCGGGGTAACAAACAATCACACCAGCGAATTCACCATCAGGAATCGGTTCGGTCGCATCCCAAGCTACCAATTCAACATCTAGTGGCTTTGCCCTAGTTGCGAGCACTGACAAGGTTTGCGGATGAATATCTTGGTCGACCAATAACCGGCTGACGTTCTTCTTACCCGCGCGCAGTGCAAGAGTCATAGCCTCGGCGACAGCCGTTGGTTCGTCCAAAAGTGACGCTCCCGCCACGGGCAGTCCAGTTAAGTCTTCGATCATTGTTTGAAAATTGATCAGGGCTTCGAGTCGACCTTGAGATATCTCCGGTTGATAAGGGGTGTAGGCGGTGTACCAAGCAGGATTTTCTAAGACATTTCGCTTGAGGACGGCCGGTGTGTGGGTGTTGTAGTAGCCCATACCGATCAGACTTGTTGAGACACTGTTTTTGCCGGCAATTGTTTTTGCCAACGCGATGACGTCTTCCTCGGATAACGCCTGTGGAAGATCGAGCGCCTCATTCCAGCGGATTACTTCGGGCACCACGGCCTGAGTGAATGCTTCAATTGTTGGGTAGCCCAGCACCTCGAGCATCTGCTCTACATCGCTTTTGCGTGGGCCGATGTGACGATCGGCAAAACGAATGTTATTCATTTAACTCTCCAAGGTCGATGGGCATACTTTCTAGTACCCCATCTGTTTCTAAGGTTTCCCCTACCTGAGAGTTTCACTACCCTGCGGTAGTTTTCCCCGTCGGTGCAATCCTGAGATTGCTTTCCAGATTAGCCTTTTTCTAGCGGTTCATTTGCCTGAGAGTTTGGTGGGGCCTTGCTCCTTCGGCGGTGCGCAATATCCTCGTTAATCCTTCACACACTCTCTCCCGCTAGAGGTCGAGCAGCTACTGAGAACTGTACAGCTAGCCTGCAGCTCGCGCTGCGCGACGCTCCGAAAGTTCGTCATTTCCGTGCATTGTGATAACCCCAGTTTCTGGGGCCTCCCCGGGAAGTGTTGCTAGATTTCCTTCGACCTCTTTCCAAACACTGCCTATTGCAATTCCAAACACCCCTTGCCCCCCTCGTACGAGGTCCACCACTTCGTCTGCACTGTTGCATTCATAGATGCTCGCCCCATCACTCATGATGGTCAGACTCGATAGAACGCTTGCGTCGCGGGAACTGAGATGCTCAACTGCCAGTCGAATATTGTGCAGGGAGACACCGGTATCTATGAGTCGTTTTACAATGCGAAGAATCAGGATGTCGCGAAATCCATAAAGTCGATGGCTACCTGAACCGTGCGCTCCCTTGACGCTGGGGACAACGAGCCCTGTCCTAGCCCAATAATCTAGTTGGCGATACGTGATGCCGGCGGCGGCACAAGCTGTTGGTCCTCGATAACCCAAATCCGATGGAACTACCGGGACATCAAGTTCCTCGAACATAGATGGCTGAATCGGGTAGTTCTCAAAGGCACCAATAATCTCGCCAGTCACATCTTCCTCCTACGTGTAGGCCTCGAACCTACGCAGGCACTGCACGTGATGCTATCCGACACGCCACAGCAGATGCAGGAGAAGTCTCAACCTGAACGTGAAGTCGAGCCGACTACTGAGGGGTCTCAAAATCTTCGGGCGAAACACCCTCAAGGAACTCCCGGAACGCCTCAACTTGGTCTTCAGGCTCGCCCTCAGCGTCTTCCGGTATTTCAACCCCAGCCGCCTCGAGGACCTCTGGGGCCACGGTGATGGGAACACCGGCACGCAGTGCTAGAGCGATGGCATCGGATGGTCTGGAACTGAGTTCATGGGTTTCACCGCTTGTGGTCATCAGGTCTAGAAATGCATAGAAAACACCATCGGTTAACGCGGTAATTCTCACTCCGGTTAAGTTCGCATCGAGTTCATCGATTAAATCGACAATCAGATCATGGGTCATTGGTCGAGGGGGTGTCACACCTTGTTGGGCATAAGCAATAGCAGTGGCCTCCACAGCCCCCACCCAAATTGGTAGATAACGAGTGCCATCAATTTCATTGAGTAACACAATCGGCGTATTCGAGGGCATTTCCATCCGGACGCCGGCCACCATTACAGGAATCATGTACATAAGGCTAAACCCTGTTCATTATTTTAGCCACTGCCCGACTTAATCAGTTCTGCCCTGAGCAAAGCAGCATGCAATTGTACAAAGAGAGACGCCAATTCACGGACGGTTTGTTGTGCCCGAGCCTTTGCATCACGATCTCGAGGCTGTGAATACGGGGTGGCAATCTGTTCGACCAACCCAGACTCCCGATTAGCAACCACCCGAAATGAACGCAGGTGACGCGCCTCTACCCCAAACTCGGATAACTTCGAGGCAATCATGCAGATTTGAACCGCGTCCTCGTCATAATGACCGGTCGCATTTGTCCAGACCAGACCGTCTTTCTCTAGAGCAGTTATCAGAGTTTCCGACAGCGATGTCTCTTGCGCAAGTTCACTCCGGGTGAGTCGGATCTTGCCAGCACCAGGACGAAAATCATCCGGGCGTACCCCCAGCGTTGATGAAACCGGGACTGCTAATCCTGCCTGTTCTTGATTTTCATCGAGTTGATCCTTAATCACTTTCAGAGGCAAATACTGATCTCGTTGTAATGTCAAAATTGAACGCAGCCGAGCTAGATCGTGGGTGTCGAAGCGCCGATACCCAGAAGCCGTTCGAGACGGTGTGATTAAACCTTCCGTCTCTAAAAACCGAATCTTACTGATGGAAACATCAGGGAAGTCTTTTTTTAACATACCGAGCACCTCGCCGATACTCAGCGTATTTTCTGACTGCGATGTCATTGGCCTTCCACGCCAACTAGAAAGACGAAACGGAACTTGCCAATCTGGACTTCATCTCCTCCACGCAGTTGTTGATCCTCAACGCGCACGCGATTCACATACGTACCATTCAGACTGCCTACATCCTGCACACTCCATCCCTGTGCTCCATGTCGAAACTCTGCGTGGCGTCGACTTACCGTGACATCGTCCAGAAATACATCACATTCTTCAGCACGACCGACAATGATTACCTCGCTGCTAGGAGCAAGGGAATACTCCGTGCCTTCACCTGGACCTCGGTGCACAACTAGCATGGCAGATCCGCTGGGAAGGTCTCGGTGGATGCCCGATCCCACTGAAACAGGCCCTGTCCCGGTGTTAATGATTGAAGTTATTGCACCAGTATGTTCGGTACCCAATTCTCCTAGATCAATTTCAACAGGTGCCCCACACGCGGAGCAAAAACGATCATTGGGTGAGACGCTCTGATCACAAACTGCACACTTCATGGGAATTCCCTAGGCCTTACTAATGAGTGCGTTGTAGTCAGCTGAACTGAGTAGGTCATCAATTTGCTGTGGAACATCAGGTTCCATTTCCACTAACCACCCATGGAAATAGGGCGAAGAATTTATTAACTCAGGGCTTGACTCCAGGTCAGAGTTAACGGCTACAACTGTGCCATCAATCGGGGCGAACAAGTCACTAACGCTCTTCGTGGACTCGACTTCTCCGCAAGATGCTCCAGCTTTTAGTTCCTGGCCCACTGTAGGCAGCGAGACGTAGACGATGTCGCCCAAAGCATCTTGTGCGAAGAAAGTTATGCCGAAAACGGCATTGCCATCCTCATTAAGTCTGAGCCACTCGTGGTCTGAGGTGTACGACAATTCGTCAGGGGTCATGACATAAAGCCTATCCCTTGCTATTTAGTAGTTCAAACAATGTTCGAGTCTGAGCAAAATACCTCACACCGGACCACCAATACAAGTAAGTCCCCCAGAGAGCAAATCCCCAACCCGCGGCCGACAAAACTGTCGCGGTGGTGGAATCAAGTCCGCCCAGAAGAATCAAGGGAAACCCCCACAGCAATGCAAAAGTGGCAGCCTTGCCAATGTAAGTGACCGGCAACGCAGAGATGCCCAGTTTACGCAATGAGGGGATTAATGCGAGCAGGGCAATGTCGCGAAGTGCAATGAGGAAAACGAGCCACCATGGAATCAGGTTTGCCCAAGCTAGTCCAATTAATGTTGCTGCAATGTATAAACGGTCAACCATCGGATCTAAAAGGACACCCAACCGGCTGACCTGATTTAGCTTGCGGGCTAAGAAACCGTCCACCCAATCCGTTGCCCCAGCAATTACCAAAACACACAATGCCCAAAAGTAATCTGCCCTGTTTAGCAAGAGAAACAGGAACAAAGGAATACCCAATAGGCGCATAAGAGTCACTGCATTCGGGATCGTCCACGGCCGCCAAGGATTCATACTTGCGGTCCTCTTCGGCTTTTAACAATAAATAAAACTACAAGGACGATAAAAAGGGCTACTAGAGCGCCTGAGATAATTGCTAGGCCAGTGATCCAGACATTTGCGTTGGGAAAACTGAGATCGGCCTTCAGTACGACCTCTGTAATTACCTGATCCTGCTCAGTCACGGAAATAATCAGAGTTGAGTTTGACGCTTGTGTCGCATTAAAAGAAATAGGTGTTCCACTTTGGCCCGCTACAAATCCAATGCGATCACCGATCCTGAACCAAGGTTCTCCAAGTGCACTGTGCTTTACCACCCAAGAATTCGACTCGAGTGTTGCAATGCAAGTATCAAAGCCTAAAATCGCGGAATCCGCGGACTCCCGTGAAAACAGCCCGGCACTGAACTGCGCTTCGGGTGAAATATCGACAGTGAGTCTCTCCAGCGGATTGGGGAGCAGCGCCAGTTGCGTCGGACTGGCAATGTCAATTCGCTCTAAATCGATGACTACCACCGAACAAGATTGCAATTCCTCAGAGTTGATTACGGGTCCTTCGACGATCAATCCCTTGTCAGATCCAAAGACCATAAACAGTGATGTCGCTAGGCCACCGGCCACCAGCCCGGCAGCCAAAAGCAATGCGAGCGTGGAAACCGCGAAGATCTGCCGTAAGCGTCGCACCTGTCCACCCTTCTGCTGGATTCCCGGCACTACCGGCTGCTCAGCGATTTTAAGCAGGTTTTTATCGACCAATACATCTTATGAGGAGACCATAGCTTTCTTTCGAAGGAGAGAGTCTTAGGCTTGCCCGGTGATTGATCGCGCATTGCTAATAACCGTGAGTGGAATTGATGCACCGGGGCTTACCAGTGCAATCTTCGAAGCGCTCGCACCGTCGCCCGTTGTCGTAATTGACATGGAGCAACTTGTTGTCCGCGGTCATCTCACATTGGCCATCGCCGTTGAAATTGATCCAACAGTGCACAACTCAGATGCTCCTAGTGTTCTTGAATCCGTTCGAAAAGATGTTCGGCTTGCAGCAAGTGCGCGAAATATGGAGGTCACAACCCGTCCTGTGGCTACATTGGAAGCAGACCATTCACCTGAAAAATTCCAGGTGGTCGTAATGGGTTCCCCATTGCATCCGGAATGCATCAGTATTGTCACATCAACCATCGCTCAACACGGGGGCAACCTTGATCGCATTCACAGTATCGCCGACTACCCTGTTACGGCTATTCGTTTTGAAGGATCAGGAGTGGCGCCAAGTGCATTGAGGCGCCCTCTGGCTGAGGTGTCAGCTAGGTGTCAGGTTGACATTTCGGTGCAAGATGTAGCACTTGAGGCGCGCGGTCAATATTTAGTTGTTCTGGACGTAGATTCAACACTGATCCGGGAAGAGGTCGTGGATCTGCTCGGTGAACTCGCCGGTGTTGGCCCGCAGGTTACCGAGATAACACGAGCGGCCATGAATGGGGAGATTGACTTTGCGCAAGCACTGAGAGCACGTGTAGAACTCCTTGCGGGCTCACCAGCATCGTTGCTCGACCAAGTTGGCCAAATGGTCACGCTTACACCTGGTGCCCGGACCCTATGCCGAACTTTAAATCGGTTGGGCTATCGCATCGTCTTAGTGTCGGGGGGTTTCACTGACGTGATCGGGCCCATTGCCAAGGACTTGGGTGTACACGCCTTTCGAGCAAACATCCTAGAAATCATTGATGGGACATTGACCGGAAAAATAGTGGGCCCGATCATAGATCGTGAGGGTAAGAGGCAGGCACTCATCGATTTCTCCACTGAACTCAACATCCCTAACCGTCGAACAATTGCAATAGGGGACGGAGCAAATGACATTGACATGATTTCAGAAGCTGGTTTGGGTGTTGCGTTCAATGCCAAGCCTGCGTTGCGCGAAAGCGCGGACACGACCGTCAACGTCCCCTACTTAGACTCTGTTCTTTACCTACTGGGAATTACTCGTGACGAAATAGTGAGATCTGATCGCGAGCGAGCTAACTAGGCACCTTGTGAGTGCATCCCACCATCAACGTGGATCATTTCCCCGCTAGTAGCGGGCAGCCAATCTGAGAAAAGAACCACACACGCTTGAGCCGCAGCAGTAGGGTCGCTAACGTCCCAACCTAATGGTGCCCGTTCCTGCCAGATATTTTCGAATTCTTCAAATCCCGGAATGCTCTTCGCCGCCATTGTCCGAATTGGACCTGCAGCAACGAGATTTACGCGTATTCCCAGTGGTCCTAAATCCCTTGCCAAATATCTCGATGTGCTCTCAAGGGCTGCCTTTGCGACACCCATCCAGTCATATGTTGGCCAGGCAACGGTTGCATCAAAGTCAAGGCCGACTATTGAGCTGCCGTGTCCAAGTAGCGGCTTACAGGCGATGGACAATGACTTAAATGAGAATGTTGAGATATGCATTGCCGTTGAAACATCTTCCCACGAAGTCTGCAAAAAATTACCTCCAAGCGCGCTCTCAGGGGCAAATCCGACGGAATGGAGGACCCCATCTAGGTGAGGCACGTGTTCTTGCACTCGCTCTGCCAGGGACTCAAGATCCTCCTGGCTGGTCACGTCGAGTTCGACTATCCCCACCTCTTTTGGCAAACGGGACGCGCTACGTTTGGTCAACGACATTGTCCGACCGAAAGATGTTAAAACTACATTCGCACCTTGTTCCTGAGCGATTTTTGCAACGTGAAATGCAATTGACTGATCTGTAAGCAGCCCCGTAATCAAGATATTTTTATTTTCGAGCAACATGATTCTCCTCAGTGTCCCATTCCAAGTCCACCGTCAACTGGAATTACTGCGCCTGAAATATAGCCGGCATCCTCAGAGACGAGAAACTTAATAACATGTGCAACTTCACTCGGTTCGCCGTAGCGTCCGGCTGGGATTGTTCCCAGAATCGCCTTTCTCGTAGTTTCATCTAGTGCTGAAGTCATATCAGTGTCGATAAAACCGGGAGCTACAACATTTATGGTGATGCCCCGAGTACCAACTTCTCGAGTTAGCGAACGCGCCGCTCCCACCAACCCTGCTTTTGATGCAGAGTAATTAACCTGACCGGCACTACCCAGCAGGCCCACAACAGATGACATAAAAATGATTCGTCCGCTTTTTGCCTTAATCATTGGGCGAAGCACGCGTCGCGCCAGTCGAATCGATCCAACTAAATTGGTATTGATCGTTTCCTCAATATCGGCATCGGTCATACGCATCAGCAAGGAATCGCGCGTAATTCCGGCATTTGCTATTAGGACTTCTATTGGACCAAATTCCGACTCAATCTCGTTTATTGCATTCTCAATTGACTCTGCGTCGCTGACATCAATGCGAACACTGCTTACCTCAGCAGTCGTATTGACTTCACCCGATCGCGAACCAATAACCACTTTGTATCCGGCATCAGATAAAACCTGAGCGGTAGCCGCACCGATACCCCTGTTACCACCTGTGATGAAAGCAACACCTAGATGCTCTTTCACCTACTGATCCTCGAGACGGTAACCAACTCGAACAGTGACCTGGAAGTGATCCACGCCATTTTCTCTGACATATCCACGGATTTGGTCCACTTCAAACCAATCCACATGCTTGTGAAGTTCCCCTGCCCGTTTCACCGCGTTGCGGATAGCAGTATCAAGAGATTCAGGGGAAGTGCCAACAATTGTGGCGATTCCGTAACTCCGGTCGGTCATAGAACTCCTTTTGTCAGATCGCGCTCAGTCTGTAATGGGCTTAGGCTATCGCCATGGCACCGGAGGTTTACACCATTACCGCGACTAGTCGCGCTTTGAGTAACGAACAATCGGGGCGGACGAAGAGATATCTCATTTCCATGGGAATTAGGACAGCCTGCGTCCTTGCGGCAATAGTTGTTCCTGGTTGGCCAAAATGGATTTTCATCGTGGGTGCCGTTGTCTTGCCATATTTGGCCGTCGTGATCGCCAACGCGGGACGAGGAAGTGATGAGGCAGGATCAATGGGTGTTGCGGCAATAGCATTACCGAGCGCGGCCTCAGCTCAAGAATATGAGCGTCGCATATCACGTTCGATTGAAAGATAGCCGTTCGAACGTCCTTCCTGCGCAATCGAGAACTTCGAGGGTGGATTAAGGTGAAGTGTGCTTGCCCTTCTTAAGACCCGGCGCTGGCTCGGTTTTACGGCCATCGTGGTTATTGCCATTATTGGCTTTGGCTTACTAAGCCGTTGGCAATGGGATAGAGCAGACGAACAACGTGCCGAACGCATGGCCATTTCCCAGGCGCAAGTGTTGCGCGATGTTGGCTCAGTTAATGACCTTGACGAGTTTACGCGTGTTCACATCTCGGGGATTTACAACAATGAGGACACCCAATTGGTTCGCCAACGTCCACTTGATGGTGGCAACGGTTATTGGGTAATGACTCCACTAGACACAAATTCCGGGACCAGAATCTGGGTGATTCGTGGATGGGTGGGTGCCTCCACAATTGCCACCGAAGTACCCGCAATTCCACAGTCCCAAACGGGGCAAACCAAGGTGACGGGGGCGGTTCGATTTTTTGAAGAGCCTCTGGAAGATGTATATGGGCTTCCAAGCGGAGTTATTGCCAAAATGTCATTGGAAGAACTAACATCAGGAAATTCCCCGGGTGCCGTTGATAACCGGGTGGTTCAACTGATCTCGTCCACACCCTCTGGTGAAATCGCCATCGTTCCGTTGCCTGATGTCGACGAAGGACAAAATATTTCGTATGCCGTGCAGTGGATTCTATTCGCTCTTGTAGCGATTATCGGTTGGTTTATTTTCTTAAGGCGTGAGGCCGAAACACCTAACGAGTGAATTGAGTTTCATAGAGGTCGGAATAAACCCCACCTTCGGCCAGTAACTCCTCGTGCGTGCCGCGTTGAACAATCTGACCGTCGACAACAACAAGGATTTGATGCGCTCCCCTAATGGTAGAAAGCCTATGCGCAATAACGACCGAAGTACGACCACTGAGGGCATTGTCGAGCGCCTGATGTACGGCCCTTTCACTTTCACTGTCCAGATGAGCGGTTGCTTCGTCAAGGACTACAACTCGAGGTGACTTCAATAGCAAGCGCGCCAGCGCAATTCTTTGCTTCTCGCCGCCGGAAAGCCGATAACCCCTGTCACCAACGACTGTGTCTAGACCTTCTGGCAAGGACGTAATCATGTTCCAGATTTGGGCATCAACACACGCTCGCTCGACTTGCTCCGCAGTTGCGTCGGGCTTTGCATAAAGTAAATTCGCCCCAATGGTGTCATGAAACATATGCGAATCCTGTGTCACGACACCGAGGGCATCACGGAGCGACTCGAAACTGACATCTCGGATGTCCTCCCCACCAATCCGAATGCATCCTCCTACTGGGTCATACAGCCGCGAAAGTAGTGCAGTGATTGTCGTTTTTCCTGCACCCGATGGGCCGACAAGTGCCGTTAGAGTTCCTGCGGGTACATCAAAACTAACGTCGCGCAATACAGGCCCCTCCCCCCCGGCCGAGTCTGTACGGGCTATTGATTCTAGGGATGCCAAACTTACGTCGCTGGCTTTTGGATATGTGAAATCAACGTGTTCGAAGGCGACAGATAAAGGACCACTAGGTAAATTCTTCGCATCTGGCGACTCGACCACAAGCGGTTTCAAATCAAGCACTTCAAATACCCGATCGAATGAGACGAGTGCGGTCATGACATCAACGCGTACATTCGAAATGGCTGTAAGAGGGCCGTAGAGTTGTGCCAATAAGCCAACGAGTGCAAGCAGTGTTCCCAGTGAAATTGCCCCTGTAATGACTAGGTTGCCGCCAAGCCCGTAGGTGACCGCTGTAGCCAACGCGGCAACGAGGGTTAATGCCGTAAAAAACCATCGGTTTGCCATAGCGATCTTGATTCCGGAGTCTCGAACAACCTTCGCTCGGTCACTGAACACCTGAGACTCTTCATTTGGTCGGCCAAAGAGTTTTACTAAAAGTGCTCCAGCAACATTGAACCTCTCCGTCATCTGGTTGCTCATGGAGGCGTTCACGACCATTTGTTCGCGTGTCATGGACTGTAATCGACGCCCCATGTACCTCGCTGGGAGTAAAAATAGTGGCACCAAGATGAGTGAGGCGAGGGTAATTTGCCACGACAAAATAAACATTGTGATTAAGACAATGACGAGTGAAATCATGTTGCCAAGCACTCCACCGAGTGTAGAAGTGAAAGCCTGTTGGGCACCAATCACGTCATTATTCAACCGGGAGATGAGGGCGCCGGTTTGTGCTCGAGTAAAAAATGCGATGCTTTGAGATTGAACATGGTCATATACTTCATTACGCAGATCGAAAATGAGTCCTTCACCGATTCGAGCCGAGTAATAACGACTTACGACCCCCAAGCCTGCATCGGCTATTGCTAATAATGCAATAAAAACTGCTGTCCAGGTTACTAGACTCGCATTGCCTGGCGTGATTCCTTGGTCGACGATTCGGCGGAAGAGCAGTGGCTGCGCAACACTTAACAGGGAAGCTATAACCAAGGTTATAAGAAAGAAAGTGATGAGTATCTTGTACGGTTTTGCGTAACCCAATATTCGTTTGACGGTTTCCCGACTGATCTTGTTGTCTTTGACAGATGAATCTCGCGTCATTGACCGATACATCATCCATGCGTTTTCCATTGACAAGAAGTATTCTCCGAACTATTAATTACTGCTCTGACATGAGTGTGTGAAGATGTAGATGACGGAGTCGCTTGGTCTGAGACCGTCTTTCGGCTACCCAAGGTTCTTCCCCGTAAGCAATCCCGGTCAATAGCGACTTCGCATCGATTAAGGCTTCGGGCATGACTGCCCGCAACGGGTCAATCAGTTGGCTCAGCCCCAAGTCCAGATTTTCCGCAACAACACTCACTAGACCGAGTGCATATGCTTCCTCACCGGTAATTACACGTCCGCTACCGATGAGTTCAAGGCTCTTGCGATACCCGAGTGCCTCCATGAACCGAACAGTGCCACCCAAATCAGGCGTCAATCCCCATTGAGTTTCCTTAAGTGCAAACAATGCGCTCGGCTGCGAGACGATGAGATCACATGCGAGGGCGAGCTGAAAACCCGCTCCTATTGCGTGCCCTTGAACCAGAGCCACACTCACCTGGGGTAAGTCACGCAGGATTCTAAAAAAACGCTGGTAGTGGGCAATTGTATCGTCCATTTGTGAATCATTCTGGGCTGCCATTTCCATGAAAGACGGCTGTCCGGGGACGCCATCTGGCGTGAACATTGCGCGATCAAGACCCGCAGAAAAGGATTTACCATTTCCGCGTAGAACCAAGAAACGAGCATCATTAGGAATCTGTTGGCTAATGTCGAATAGTTGATCCCACGTTTGTGGGGTTTGCGCATTCCGCTTGTCAGGATCGTTAAGAGTGATGGTGAATGTGTCATCAACGTGATCGGTGAGAATTTCCATGACCTTAGGCTAACTCAATCAGCTCGATATAGGCCTCGCTCCATAGATCTTCATCTCCATCAGGGAGGATCAGGACTCTTTCTGGATTGAGCGCCCTTACAGCGCCGGGATCATGTGTGACCAACACAACAGCCCCTTCATACAGTGATAACGCATTAAGAACTTCCGCGCGACTTGCTGGATCAAGGTTGTTTGTTGGCTCATCAAGCAGAAGAACATTTGATCCTGAGACCACTAGACAAGCCAGTGCCAATCGAGTCTTCTCGCCCCCAGAAAGCACTCCTGTGGGCTTGTGAACCGAATCCCCTTGGAAAAGGAATGAACCAAGGACGGTTCTTTGCTGCGTGTCATTGAGGTGTGTTCCTGCCGAGGCCATGGTCTCCCAGACGGTTGCGGTCGGATCCAAAGTTTCATGTTCCTGGGCGTAATAGCCAACAACTGCACCGTGTCCCAGTTCCCTGGATCCTGTGTCTGGCGGGTCAATTCCGGCAAGTATTCGCAACATAGTTGTTTTCCCCGCTCCGTTAAGTCCTAAAATTACGACTTTGCTGCCTCTATCAATTGCTAGGTCAACGTCGGTGAATACCTCCAGACTTCCGTAACTGCGGGACAGGTTTTCCGCCATCAGGGGAACCCGGCCACAGGCCTTAGGTGTGGGAAACCTTAGCTTTGCCACATTGTCTTTCTGGAGAACCGTTGCCGTTTCAGCCATAATTCGATCAGCCCGCTTGAACATGCTCTGGGCAGCTTTAGCTTTTGAGGCTTTTGCCCGCATTTTCTCTGCTTGTTTGCGAAGACTGTCGGCTTGTGTCTCTGCGTTTTTGCGTTCACGTTTTCTTCGTTTTTCATCAGTTTCTCTCGCGAGCAGGTATTTGCTCCAACCCATTGAGTAGAGATCAATTTCCTGTCGATTAGCGTCGAGGTGCCACACTTTGTTCACGGTATCTTCGAGCAGTTCCGTGTCGTGACTGATCACAATAAATCCGCCCTCGTAGGCCGCGAGATATTTACGCAGCCACCGGATTGAGTCCGCATCCAGGTGGTTCGTTGGTTCATCTAAAAGTAAGACATCTGCATCAGAGAATAGAATTCTCGTCAGTTCAACCCGCCTACGTTGTCCGCCCGAAAGCGTCCCTAATGGTTGGCCCAGTATGCGATCGTCCAGACCAATACTTGCAGCAATCGTTGCTGCCTCAGATTCGGCCGTGTACCCACCAAGGCCTTCAAATTCCCCTAGAGCACGGTTATAACGATCTCCTGCTTTGTCAAAATCTTCAGCGCTGATCCCCGGCGAGGCCAAAGCCTCCGCTGCTTTTGTCATCCGGATTGAGACGGCATCAAGGCCTCGAGCACTGAGTATTCGCGACCGTGCCAGTTGGCTTGGGTCAGCCGTGCGGGGATCCTGGGGCAAATAGCCGACGGTTCCAGTAATTTTGACATTTCCACTGGCCGGGGAGGCTTCACTGGCTAGGACTCGCGTCAAAGTTGTTTTCCCGGCCCCATTGCGCCCAACAAGGCCAATCCGGTCACCCTTATCAACCCTGAGCATTGGGGCCGTGAGGAGAAGTTCTGATCCTGCGCGCAACTCGATTTCGGAAGCTGCAATCATGACTAACGCAGTCTAGTCCCTGCGCCAATCAACAGATTCAGATGTTGAATCCGAGGGAACGCAGCATGTCCCGACCGTCATCTGTAATCTTGTCCGGTCCCCATGGCGGCATCCAAACCCAGTTAATTTTGAAGTCAGTAACAACTGCATCCAGTGCACTTCGCGTTTGATCTTCTATGACATCAGTGAGTGGGCAGGCTGCCGAAGTCAGAGTCATATCGACGGTGGCCGTGTTGTTCTCGTCAACTGTCACCCCGTATACCAAACCAAGGTCAACAACATTGATACCCAGTTCAGGGTCAATAACGTCCTTCATTGCTTCAATAACGTCTTCGTCGGTTACAGCCATAATTCACTCATCCCTTGTAGTAGTTGTCGCGGTCAACGACGCCTTTATCTGTGCATCAGATAACGCCATCCATGAGATGAGAGCGCACTTGATGCGAGCCGGATACTTGGACACACCCGCAAATGCGATTGCGTCTTCAAGTACATCTTCATCCGGTTCAAGTTGTCCTTTTGATTTCATGAGTTCCATGAATGCAGCCTGAATGGGTGCTGCCTGTTCAGGCGTCTTTCCATTAATCAGCTCGCTCATCACGCTTGCGCTCGCCTGTGAAATAGAGCAGCCCTGTCCATCGTAGGAAACCAATAACGTGCCATCAGAATTCTGTCCAACGTCAACTGTGATTTCATCCCCACAGGTTGGGTTGACCTGGTAACTCTGAGCCAGAGAATCAATTTTAACTCTTTTGCCACGAGGGTTTTTATAGTGATCAAGGATTATTTCTTGATAGAGATCCTCACTCATGCGCTCACCGCGACACTTGCCCCAAAGAACTCTTGAGCGCTTTTAATACCCGCTATCGCCTGATCGATGTCACTCTTGTCATTGTAAATATATGTCGTGATTCGAGTAGTCGCGGGAACATCGAATCGCCGGCAGGTTGGCCAACAGCAATGGTGCCCTACACGTACTGCGACTCCCATTGCATCCATCAGGTGCCCTACGTCGTGAGGGTGAATGCCGTCGACGACAAATGAAACAGCTGAACCTCGATCGCGAGTATCAAGTGGCCCGATGACTCGGACCCCAGGGATTTTTGCTAGTTCAGCCAACGTATAAGCCGTTAATTCCTGTTCATGTTGGAATACATTCTCCATGCCCAAGTCTGAGAGATATTCACATGCACGTGCTAGCCCAATCGCCTGGGCCACCATGGGGACACCTGCCTCGAATCGTTGCGGAGCAGGAGCGTAAGTGCTTTGATCCATGTGAACCATTTCGATCATGGAGCCACCTGTGAGAAATGGTGGCATGATGTTGAGAAGTTCCGTCCGACCCCACAAAATTCCGATACCTGTGGGACCAAGCATCTTGTGGCCACTCCATGAGGCAAAGTCAGCCCCAAGCTCTTGCACGTTGACAGGCATGTGCGGAACAGACTGGCAGAGGTCAACCATTCCTAGTGCCCCTACTGCATGTGCCATGTCCATAATTTCTCGAACAGGGTTGATCGTCCCTAGGAGGTTTGATTGGTGCACCACAGAAACAAACTTGGTTGTGCTGTCAATAATTCCTGGCTGGATATCAAGTCGACCCTCATCGGTAATTCCAAACCACCGAAGTTGAGCACCGGTCTTTGCGCACAATTCTTGCCATGGGACGAGATTTGCGTGGTGCTCCATTTCCGTTACGACGATGGAATCACCCGGACCGATGACAAAACGCTGGTCTACATCAAGGCCCTGACGTGCTTTATCTGTTGCATTTGAGAATGCGTATGCTACCAAGTTAATTCCTTCAGTGGCATTTTTCGTGAAAACAATCTCGTCAACCTGGGCCCCGACAAAAGAGGAAATCGTTTGTCGCGCTCTCTCGTATGCATCGGTTGCTTCCTCAGCTAGCGCATGAGCCCCGCGATGAACGACCGCGTTTGAGTTTTCGTAGAAAAACCGCTCCGCATCCAGGACCTGCGTCGGCTTCTGGGAGGTGGCGCCACTGTCGAGGTATACCAATGGAACTCCCCGAACACTCCGAGAGAGAATCGGAAAATCAGCGCGCACCTCGTTTACGTCGAACATTACGCACGCGCCGCAGCAGTGTACGTCTCGTATCCATCGGACTCCAGAACGTCGGCCAATTCTGGACCACCTGTTGCCACAATTCGCCCGTCAACAAAAACGTGTACAACATCCGGCTTTATATACCGTAAGATTCGCGTGTAATGTGTGATGAGAAGTAGCCCAGCGTCACTGGACTCCTTAAAGCGATTCACCCCTTCGCTTACGATCTTAAGAGCGTCAACATCAAGCCCAGAATCCGTTTCATCCAAGACCGCGATCTTTGGTTGCATCAGCCCTAATTGAAGAATCTCGTGTCGCTTTTTTTCCCCGCCAGAGAATCCTTCATTAACATTGCGGGTGGCAAAACCAGGATCCATCTGCAAATCCGCCATTGCCTCCTTCATGTCCTTTGTCCAGGTACGAAGTTTGGGGGCCTCACCTTTCAAGGCCGTTATCGAAGTACGCAAAAAGTTAGAAACCGAAACGCCAGGAATTTCAACCGGGTACTGCATTGCAAGAAATAGACCGGCCCGCGCGCGTTCATCAACGGACATCGCGAGAACATCTTGACCATCAAGATCAATTGATCCAGAGGTGACCGTGTATTTAGGGTGACCTGCGATCACGTACGCCAATGTGCTTTTACCTGATCCGTTGGGACCCATAATCGCGTTAGTAGTACCAGACTCAACAACGAGTGACACTCCACGGAGGATCGGCGTGTCACCATCTTCTGTTATCACACTTGCATGTAAATCGGTAATAGTTAGCCTGCTCATTAATTCGTGCCTTTCGTGATAAGAATCGGACTATTGGGATCTGTTACGTCGGTAGACACTGAATAAGTTTTGACCGGAGTGATAGCAGGCAGCGAGGTAGGTATGCCGGTGCGAACATCAAAAGCTGAACCGTGCAACCAACATTCAATAAGGCACCCATCCACATCACCTTCAGAGAGAGCCACGTCAGAGTGGGAGCATCGATCTTCCAGCGCGAACATGCCCTCAGTGGTGTTTACGACAACGATTAAGTCACCATCAACGTCGAACTGACGCGCAGTCCCGACCGGCACGTCAGACACAACACCCAAAATCAATTGATTACTCATGATCGATAATTCCAAGCTTCGACTCAATCCGGCGCATCAACGAACCACTCAGATCAGGATCATCGATTTTACTAAGAACATCGACAAAGAACCCTCGGACAACTAGTTGACGGGCGACCGATTCGGGGATCCCTCGTGATTGCAGGTAGAACAACTGCTCGTCATCGAATCGACCTGTGGCACTCGCGTGACCCGCGCTCAGGACATCGCCAGTTTCTAATTCCAAGTTGGGAACGGAGTCAGCCCGAGGCCCGTCTGTGAGTAACAAATTTCGATTCAGCTCATAGGTCTCAATCCCGACTGCCTCGCGCCGAACAAGGACATCGCCAATCCAAACTGAGTGGGCACCTTCACCGCTCAGAGCACCCTTGTAGATGACATTACTTACACAGTGAGGTTGCGTGTGGTCAACAAGCATCCGATGCTCTTGAAACTGATCGCCCGTGAGTAAAAAAGCACCTAGTATTTGTCCTTTTCCACCCGGAGCTCGATACGTCAATGTGGGCACCGTGCGAATAACGCCGCCACCGAGGGTGATTGACAGGCCCAGGAAGTTCGCGTCTCGTCCAACTTCGGTAAACCAATGCACGTGTTGCATTACTGCTGTATCCGCATCGATGACGGACAACATCGTTAACTCTGCTTGATCGCCCAAGATTGAGAGCATGGATCCGCTGACATTTCCAGTTGTGTCATGGATTAGCACTACCTGCGACTTGGAGAATGGACCGGCGTGAACTTCAACATGAAGATAGTTGTTCTCTCCTGCATTCTTCAGATTCACAACAATCGGGCTGGAGTGAACAGACTCCTTTGCAATAGTCACAAGGACGGCATGCGTTGCCTGCGCCCGAGCAATTGCACTCGGGCGATCTGTTGGCATCCAAGACTGCGACAACCTCGGATCACTGATTTCTACGTATTCAACTGTTGCATCGTGTTCCCCACTGATCCCAACACTCCCCCAGTTTTCTGGTTCGAAAAAACTAGACAATTTCCTTATCGGTGCAAAGCGCCACTCTTCTTCACGTCCTTTAGGGACATCAAAATCCCCAATTTCACGCGAATAAATCCGAGGGGCCAAGTCTGTTGCAGGAGCAACCGTGGGAGCTCTCACCCAACAGCCCCTTCCATTTGAAGTTCAATCAAACGATTAAGTTCAATGGCGTACTCCATTGGTAGTTCACGAGCAATGGGTTCTACGAATCCACGAACGATCATTGCCATCGCTTCGTCTTCACTTAGTCCACGTGTCATCAAGTAGAACAACTGTTCTTCGCTGACTTTTGAGACCGTAGCTTCATGTCCCATCTGCACGTCATCTTCACGTACATCCACGTAGGGGTATGTGTCGGATCGACTGATGTCATCAACCAGCAGGGCATCACATTTCACGGTGCTCTTGGAATGGTGCGAGCCCTCAAGAACCTGAACCAATCCACGGTAACTTGTCCGACCGCCACCGCGGGCAACCGATTTGCTAATGATCGAGGAGGAGGTGTGGGGAGCAGCGTGAACCATCTTGGCTCCAGCGTCTTGGTGTTGCCCCGCTCCGGCAAATGCAATGGACAGGGTTTCGCCCCGCGCATGTTCACCGGTCATTACGACCGCTGGGTATTTCATTGTGACCTTGCTCCCAAGGTTTCCATCGACCCATTCCATGGTTGCACCTTCGTGTGCAATGGCCCTCTTGGTCACCAGGTTGTACACGTTTGTCGACCAGTTTTGGATTGTCGTGTACCGGCAGCGTCCGCCTTTTTTCACGATGATCTCGACAACAGCCGAGTGCAGTGAATCACTGGAATAAATGGGAGCCGTACAGCCCTCTACGTAGTGCACGTAGGCACCTTCGTCGACAATAATGAGCGTTCGCTCAAACTGGCCCATGTTTTCGGTATTAATCCGGAAATAAGCCTGCAGTGGAATATCGATGTGTACGCCCTTAGGAACATAGATAAAGGACCCACCCGACCACACTGAAGTGTTCAGAGCCGCGAACTTGTTATCTCCTACAGGAATGACCGATCCGAAATATTCCTTAAAAATGTCTTCATGCTCACGCAGAGCAGTATCGGTATCAAGGAAAAGGACACCAAGCTCTTCAAGATCCTCACGGATCTTGTGGTAGACAACTTCCGACTCGTACTGCGCAGCAACTCCACCAACGAGGCGCTGCTTTTCTGCCTCGGGAATGCCTAGACGGTCGTAGGTGTTCTTGATGTCGTCGGGCAGATCATTCCAGTCAGTTGCCTGCTTCTCCGTAGATCGCACGAAATACTTGATCGTGTCAAAGTGAATCCCAGTGAGATCAGAACCCCAGTGCGGCATTGGCTTCTTTTCAAACAGCTTTAAGCCCTTGAGCCGTAGGTCCAGCATCCACTGCGGCTCATTCTTTTTAGCAGAAATATCACGAACGACGTCTTCGTTGATACCCCGACGTGCATTTGCACCGGCATCACTGGCATCACTCCAGCCGTACTCATAATTTCCGAGGGCCTCGATAGTGGCATCTTGCTCACTCTTGGCATTGGGGATCGTTGTGCTCATAGTGATACCTCTCGATTTTCCCGCAGTTTGCGAGTCTGTTGTTTTACCTGCATTACCTGTTCAAATGCCTGATTGGGAATCAATGTTGTACAAATGCGATCGCCTTGAGCCAATGTGGCTAGTCGCGTGACGTGTTGACCTAGCGCTGCACTAAATGCGTTTGTTTCCTCTTCGCACAATTCCGGAAATTCACTTGCTGCCGCTACGACAGGGCAGTGATGCTGACACAGTTGACTTGAGTGTGAGTTGCCGGAGGCTGGCTCTAATGTTGCAGCGTATCCCTTGCTGTTGAGCACCTCAACAATTGACAAGATGTCCCCACCAGCGGTTATGCGTGCGGCGCGATCTGCGGCGAAAGCCCGGACGGCCTCTCGACCAAATGACCGATCGATAAAACGCAGGCTTTCTAAGGCCAAATCGTCATAACTCTGGTCACAGGCACTACGACCCAGAGGAGTTAACGAGTAGGTCCCACTAGGTCTCCCCCGTCCTCGTGTGGGTGTTGGGCCAAATGGGGTCCGCTCATGTGACTCCACAAAACCTGCCTCAAGAAGGGCACTGAGTGAACGGCGGGTGGCCTGAACTGATATCCCCAAATTGTGCGACAACTCAACTGCGGTCGCAGCACCTACCTCTAACAGGACGCGAGCTACCCGCTCAGCGGCACCTCCGGGGAATTTCACAACACTATTGTTGCCTAATTCCGAATCTATGCAACCGGTGGGGGTAGGTAGAGCAACCCTAGACTGCATCCATGCCCAGCAATCAGCCTCAATCCGAGGTGTCCACTTGGGCAATAACGTGCGAAAACTTAAGCGTCACCTACCCAAGCGGTGGTGGCATTTCCGAAGTGAATATTGATTTTGGACCTGGTATTACGGCAATCGTTGGAAATAATGGAGCCGGGAAAACGACATTATTGGAAACAATTGCCGGCCTACGGACACCCAACTCTGGAAATGTCTGGGTGTTTGGCCGTAGTCCGAATCACTGGCGCTCAGCCGGCCTGAATCAAGTTGGCGTGGCTCTGCAAGACGGTCGCCCTTATCCCAGCGCAAAACCAGTGGCATTGCTCAACTACCTTAATGACCTTTATTCGGACACTCCGAGTCCTGCTGGCCGACCAACTGTTGGTTTTCTGACAGAAGCGTTCTCACTCACAACAAAAACTCTTGTTAAAAACCTTTCGGGTGGTGAGTTGCAAAGGCTTAAGTGCGCAGCAGCTCTCATCGCCGGTACACCAATTGTGATTCTCGATGAACCCACGGCTGGTTTAGATCCGCAAGGCCGACGTGATCTCTACGACGTGTTGGCTCAGGTCGTTCCCCATCAAAGCACGCTGCTGGTGTCAACTCATATTCTTGAAGATCTAGAAACCATGAACGGTCGGGTAATTGCCCTCAAAGCTGGTCGAGTGGGTTTTGATTCAGCCAGCATGACTGTGACGTCTTCCCATTACATGACTTTCACCAGCAGGGCAAATATCGACCTCACAGGTTTGCGCAACGCGCTCGCTGAAGATGTTGTCATCTCGGAAAAGATGAACGGTCATTACTCAATCACGAGTAATACGTCAATTGATGCCGCATTTATAACGTCGGTTATGAATTTTTGTGCCCAAATTGGTGCCGAAGTCACGCAAGTTAACGTACGCGAACGCGGTGGTATCCTCGCAGAGATTGAAGATATTCTTCTCGAAAATGGCTCCCAATGATTTCAACCCGACGCCTCTTCATACAAACCAAATGGGAATTCTTGCTGAATGCGCGCAATTCCGAACAGATCTTGTTGCTCGTACTGATTCCCATAGTGATTCTTTTCGTTTTAGCACAGACAACGATTATCGGAGGGGACGAAACAGAACTTCCATTAGCACTCGCAACGGTGCTCACCGTTTCAACCTTTGCTGCAGGTTTCACGTCCTTGGCAATCGCAACCGCATTTGAACGTCGTAGCGAAACGCTGGTCTTCCTGGGTACAACTTCACTAACGCGTCGAGAAGTAGTACTCGCCAAGAGCCTCGGAAGTTTTCTGCTTGCATTATTTGCTGGCTTGTTCACCTTCTTCGCGGCAATTATTCTCGGTTGGACTCCAACACCCCTCGCCCTTCTCGTCCCACTCTGGATGGTGCTCGGGGTTTTTAGTGTTAGCGGTTTCGCTTACCTTCTTGCAGGTACCTTGCGAGCGGAGGCCGTACTGGCAATCGCTAATGGAATCTTCGTGGTTGTACTAATGTTTGGTGGCATCATTTTCACCTTTGGCACCAGTATCTCGAACGTCTTGGAATTTTTTCCTCCGCTGGCTCTCAAGGATCTAATCCAATTTTCGACAACAGACGCCAGTGAAATCTCTGGCGTCAATGTGATTAAGGCCATGTCCACCCTCGTGGTGTGGGGTATCTCAGGTCACTTGCTGGCTTCTCGATTTTTCAAGTGGCGCTGAGCAACTTAAGGTGATGCCATGACGACCGTGAATCAGGTAACTTTCCCACGTTGGATTCGCGGGATTTTTGTCGCCAATCTTGTCGCCCAGGCGGGAATCATCGTGACGGGTGCGGTTGTGCGTCTAACGGGATCAGGCCTCGGCTGCCCGACGTGGCCCCAGTGTGTCGAAGGTTCGTACACGCCAACCATCCGACAAGAAGAAGGTATCCATAAGTTCATTGAATTTGGGAATCGCCTGCTTACGTTTGTCTTGGTGATTATTGCTATTGCCGTTCTCGTTGCCGTCATTGCTAACGCTGTTTCACGTAAACGATCAGGCGTGCCGCAGCGCCGCGCCATCATTGTTTTAGCGATCATTCCTTTTGTTGGTACCGCTGCTCAAGCTGTTCTTGGCGGAATCACCGTACTTACAGGCCTTAATCCACTAATTGTTTCAGCACACTTCTTAGTCTCAATGGCACTTGTAGCGGCCGCCGTGGCTCTCGTTGCTCGCTCAGGTGACCCTGGTGACCATCCAATTCGTTACCTTGCCCCTAAACCGGTCCGCTTCCTCACGTGGTTACTCGTAGGTGTTGCCGCTGTCGTTGTCGTCTTGGGAGTGATCACAACGGGCAGCGGGCCACATAGCGGTGATGCTGAGGTTGAATCTCGATTCTCTTTTGACCCACAAACGGTCTCGTGGATGCACGCCGATTCTGTGTTTCTCTTCATAGGGTTACTCATCGGACTGGTGGTCACACTTATGCTTTTCAAAAGCACTGGTTCAATGCGGAAAAGAACAATTCTCTTGGTTGTAATCACTCTCACACAAGGCAGTATTGGTTATATCCAATACTTCACGGGGTTGCCCAGTTTGCTCGTTGCCTTGCACGTTCTCGGTGCTGTCATTACGTGGATCGCCGTTCTCTTTATTCCGTTCTCAATGCGCACGCGTGGTCTAGCACCGGACAAATTGCCCACATCTCATTGAATATCGGTCAGTTATTCACGTGCTCACGGAAGAAAAGGCGTGACACCGATCAACAAGAAAAGTAGCGCTAAGTAAGTAATTGAGCCGTGGAAGACTTTCATTGCAGGTTTCTGCAATTCTTCGTAGTCGGCGTTCTCTCTGTGCGAGCGCTTGACGAGCCCGAGTGAGATAGCCACGAACCAAATCCCCAAAATTATTGATCCAATTCCGTACACCCAACCCATTGGCGCAACTGGAATAAGAGCCAACGAGGCGATTACCATGACCACGGCGTACAGAACGATGTTCCGGGTAACTACCCGAGCCGGGGCGACAACAGGGAGCATGGGAACGCTCACTGCTGCATAGTCATCCCGGTACTTAATGGCGAGTGGCCAGTAATGCGCCGGTGTCCAGAAGAAAACAATGAGGAACAAGATCACTGGGGTCCAACTAAGTGATCCGGTGACGGCGGCCCAGGCAATAAGAACCGGCATACAGCCAGCGGCCCCACCCCAAACAATATTTTGAGGTGTTGAACGCTTGAGGAGAATCGTGTACCCCAGTGCGTACATAACAATCGCTAAGAAGCCCAGAAACGCGGCCAGCCAGTTAGTTAGCAGTCCCAAAGTCAAAACACTGATTGCACCTAAAATTGATGCTTGGACGAGCCCAGCGCGAACACTGATAACCCCAGATGCCATCGGACGACTACCAGTCCGATGCATGACGGCATCAATGTCACGGTCATAAATGCTGTTGTAGGTATTTGCGCTAGCAGCCGCAGCCGACCCACCAACTACTACCGCAATTGTTGCTATCACAGTGGGGAGTCCATCTGCTGCTAGGAATAGTGTTGGGACAGCCGTCGCTAGGAGCAACTCAACGATTCGAGGTTTGGTCACCCAGAAATATGGGGCGAGACGTTCACGTAATCCCTGATCTCCCACGTGCCTAACATACTCAATCAAGTGCCAACGGGCCCTTTGTGGTCACTGATCAAAAGCTGACACAATTCTTATCGCTCGCAAAGTGACACACATTCCCCAATAGACTTCACGCATGACCATGGTGCCCTTAGACCCAACCCAACTCAGCCCCCAACTTGATTGGACTGCGGACGATCAAAAATCCGTCGACTTCCTTAGGGCATTAGCTGCCGACGCGGTACAAAAAGTGGGAAACGGCCACCCTGGTACGGCAATGAGTCTTGCTCCTGCCGCTTATCTTCTGTTTAACAAGATAATGAACCATGATCCAAGTGACCCTTCGTGGCTGGGCCGCGATCGTTTTATTCTCTCTGCGGGCCACTCAAGCCTGACCGTGTACTCGCAACTATTTCTGTGCGGCTATGGATTGACAATGGAAGATCTAAAATCCTTCCGCACCAAAGGCAGTTTGACTCCGGGTCACCCAGAGTTTGGCCACACCGTGGGTGTTGAAACTACAACGGGTCCACTTGGTCAAGGTGTTTCCACCGCGGTCGGGATGGCCATGTCAGAACGCTTCGAAGCTGGTCTTTTCCCTGATGCACCCTTCGCACACCGGGTGTGGGTTATCGCCTCCGATGGAGACCTACAAGAGGGTATCTCCGGAGAGGCGTGCTCCCTGGCTGGAACCCAGAAATTGGGGCACCTTAATGTGATCTGGGACGACAACCGAATCTCGATCGAAGGTGATACTGAAGTTGCTTTCACCGAGAATGTGTCAGAGCGATATCGAGCATACGGATGGGATGTTCACGAAGTGGACATGCTCGCGAACGGTGACGTGAATGTCCCGGCACTGCACGCCGCCATGGTCGCAGCAGCCAACAACACCGAACTCCCGAGTTTTATTCGGATGCGCACCACAATTGCGTGGCCCGCTCCCAACGCCCGAGGTACAGCGAAATCACATGGATCAGCACTCGGCGCGGAAGAAGTAGCGGCAATCAAAGTCGAACTCGGACTCAATCCAGAGGAAAGTTTTGCATTTGATTCCGAGCTCTTAGGTCGCTTGCGGGGCAACCTCAATCAACGTGTCGCAGACACCCGAAAAGTTTGGGACCAGAATTTTTTAACCTGGCGTGGTGATCATGTAGAGGCAGCCACACTGCTGGACCGACTTCTTGCCAAAGCACTACCCGCGGACTTTGACTTGAAGATCCCCAGGTTTAAAGCCGGTGGGGCAACCTCAACACGGAAAGCATCCGGTCAGGCAATCAATGCCCTCGCCGCCAGGCTACCTGAAATGTGGGGCGGCTCAGCCGATCTAGCCGAATCGAATAACACTTGGATCGATGACTCACCGAGTTTCCTGCCTTACTTCAATGTGAACGCTTCACCCTACGGGCGCAATATTCACTTCGGCATTCGGGAGCACGCGATGGGTGCGGCGCTCAATGGAATTGCACTGGATGGATTGACCCGCCCGTTTGGGGGGACCTTTCTGGTATTCAGCGATTACATGCGTGGTTCAGTTCGGCTCGCGGCACTTATGCAAACTGATGTCACTTATGTCTGGACCCACGATTCAATTGGATTAGGTGAAGATGGCCCAACACATCAACCTGTTGAGCACCTGTGGGCCCTGCGCGCAATACCGGGCCTGAGTGTTGTTCGACCAGCCGATGCAAATGAAACGGCAGCCGCGTGGGTTGAGAACATCAAACGTCGAGTCCCCGTTGGTCTCATTCTGTCGCGTCAAGATGTGCCTCATCTAGATAATGACTACGCCGAGATTGCTTCAGGCGTTTCCAAGGGTGGATACGTCCTTGTAAGCGACCCAGACCCCAAAGTCCTTCTCATCGCAACTGGATCTGAGGTCAGCATTGCGCTGGCAGCAAAGGAGATCCTGAACGCCCAGGGTGTGACAGTGCAATTGGTTTCAATGCCCTGCATTGAGTGGTTTGATGAACAATCGCAGACTTATCGCGATGAGGTTTTGCCACCAAGTGTCACTGCTCGAGTTGCGGTGGAAGCTGGAGCGACTTTCGGCTGGTACCGATTTGTTGGAGCACACGGTCAGGTAGTTGGCCTTGATCACTTCGGTGCGAGCGCAAGCGCCTCAGTGCTCTTCGAAGAGTTCGGCATTACACCCGCCGCTGTGGCCTCCGCAACAATGAAATCCTTAGCCAATTCACAAAAATGACACCCAGGGAGTTGCAATGAATGCAGTACTTGAAGACCTGACACGGGCGGGTGTGAGTATTTGGCTCGATGACCTAACTCGAACACGCATCACAAGTGGCAATCTCAAAGAATTAATCAACACCATGAATGTCCGTGGCGTGACCACAAATCCATCTATTTTTGAAGGGGCTATTGCAGGTAGCGTTGATGCCTACTCAACTCAAATTCAATCCCTGGCTCATCAAGGTGTAAACGCTGAGCAGGCAGTACGGCTGATGACCTCCGATGACGTGAGAAGTGCTTGCGATATTTTCTCGGGAGTTTTTAAGGAGACCAATGGAGTTGATGGTCGCGTTTCAATTGAAGTGGATCCACGCCTGGCACGAGATACCCCGGCAACTATCAACGAGGCACAAGATCTTTGGGACCTTGTCAATCGTGAAAATCTACTGATCAAAATTCCAGCCACCATTGAAGGCCTGCCCGCGATTACCGAGGTAATTGGTAGAGGGATAAGCGTCAACGTCACACTGATATTTTCCGTCGAACGTTATGTGCAGGTTATGGATGCGTACATCTCCGGACTGGAACTGGCAATTGAACGTGGGCACGTGATTTCCAATATTGAATCCGTTGCATCTTTTTTTGTCAGTCGCGTTGATTCTTCTGTCGATTCACTGCTCACAGCAAACGCCAGTGACCGTGCAATTGCGCTGCTTGGCAAGACTGCAATAACGAACGCCCGGCTTGCGTGGAAGGCTTACACCGAAGTCCTCTCGAGCGATCGATGGAAGGCATTGAAAGGTGCGAATCCCCAGCGACCCCTTTGGGCTTCTACGGGAGTTAAAGATCCAGCGTATTCGGATACACGCTATGTAATGGAGCTTGTTGCACCGGGTTGTGTAAACACAATGCCTGAAAAAACACTTTTGGCGGTAGCTGACCATGGTGTCTTGGTCGGGGATACTGTTTCCGGAACCGCTGATGCTTCAGCCACAATTTGGCGTGAACTCTCAGATGTAGGCATTGATTTGGCTGCAGTGTGCAACGAACTTGAAGCCGATGGGGTCGCCAAGTTTGAGCAAGCATGGATTTCCCTTCTTGATACCGTCTCAGCGGCACTCAAGCGTGTCTGAGATGGAATACCAGAATCCCCTGCGTGATCCAGAGGATCAGCGACTCCCCCGGATTGCCGGACCGTGTGCTTTGATTCTTTTCGGTGTAACCGGTGATTTGAGCCGCAAAAAGGTGATGCCAGCAATCTATGATCTCGCAAACCGTGGTCTGCTACCTCCAGGTTTTGCCCTGGTTGGTTTTGCCCGACGTGATTGGGATACCCAAGATTTCGCGCAAGTTGTACATGATGCTGTTAAAGAACATGCGCGTACTCCATTCCGGGAGGAAACGTGGCGACAATTGGCTGCCGGCATTAGGTTCGTTGACGGGGACCTAACCGATCCCACTTCCTATGAGCGTATCTCCGAAGTACTTTCCGAGTTGGATAACAAAATGGGCACCCGAGGAAATCACGCGTTTTATCTGTCAATCCCCCCAGGACTATTCCCGGCAGTCTTGAAAAACCTCGAAAGTACTGGTCTCGCGAACAGCGCCTCGCCAACATCGTGGCGTCGAGTGGTCATTGAGAAACCATTCGGACACAATTTAGAAAGCGCACAGGAACTTAATAAGCTGGTTGACAGTGTTTTCCCCTCCGGCAGTGTGTTTCGCATTGATCATTACCTTGGCAAAGAGACAGTCCAGAATATTTTGGCTGTCCGATTCGCAAACGCAATGTTTGAGCCTTTATGGAATAGCAACTACGTCGACAATGTTCAAATAACCATGGCCGAAGATATTGGTATTGGTGGTAGAGCAGGTTACTACGATGGAATCGGGGCAGCCCGAGACGTGATTCAGAACCATCTCCTTCAGCTACTCGCTCTCACCGCCATGGAAGAACCGCTCTCATTTAGTGCAGATGATGTCAGAACCGAGAAAGAAAAAGTGTTGCGAGCCGTCAGCGTCCCGAAAGATATTGGGGCTCACACCTCCCGTGGCCAATATCAATCGGGGTGGCAGGGAGGAATCCCCGTTATTGGGTTTTTGGAAGAGAACGGGATACCCGCCGATTCCACAACCGACACATTTGCTGCGATGCGACTCAATGTAGAAAATCGCCGCTGGGCGGGAGTACCTTTTTATCTGCGAACCGGCAAGAGGCTCGGTCGCAGGGTCACCGAAGTCGCCATTGTTTTCAAACGCGCACCGCACCTCCCATTCAGTTCATCTGCGGTTGAAGAGTTGAGCAATAACGCACTGGTTTTTCGGATTCAACCTGATGAAGGTGTGACGGTTCGCTTTGGTTCAAAGGTGCCCGATACAAGTTCAATTCAGGTCAGGGACGTCACGATGGACTTTCAATACGGTGATTCATTCGTTGATACCAGTCCCGAGGCTTATGAGCGGCTTATCCTTGATGTCCTACTGGGCGATCCACCCCTATTCCCCCGTCATGAAGAAGTCGAACTCAGTTGGCGGATCTTAGATCCAATCCTTGATTACTGGGCTACACAAGGGGCCCCCGATCAATATGCCTCAGGAGGCTGGGGTCCTGCCTCATCACATGAAATGATTGCTCGCGATGGACGAACTTGGAGGCGGCCATGATCCGGCTGGAAGATACAAGTGGTGGTTCAATCGCAGCCGCTATTTCTGCTGAGCGGCACCGACAAGGTTCCCCTACAACCGGAATGGTGCTCACGATGCTGATCCTCACGGATGAGGAATATCAATCAGATGCGACATCTGGGGCTGTAATTGCTGCACGACAACATCCGATGCGCATTGTCACGGTTATTCCCCGACCTGGTCGAGGCCCTCATTCACTCGATGCGGAAATCGCTGTTGGCGGCGATGACGGTCCTGGAGAAGTTGCCGTGTTACGTCTACGTGGAGAACTCGCCGAGCACGCGGACTCAGTTGTGATCCCTTTGTTGCTCTCAGACACCCCAGTTGTTGCTTTCTGGCCGTCCAACGCCCCTGCCATTCCCGCCGAGGACACAATTGGAAGACATGCCCAACGTCGGATCACAGACTCTGCCACCTGTGAAGACCCCCTCGCAGAGTTACGACAGCGAGGCGCAGGCTACCGACCAGGAGACATTGACCTTGCCTGGTCACGGCTCACGCCATGGAGATCAATCTTGGCAACTGCCTTTGACCAACCCGTGGGTATCGCTACTGGCGGGTCAATCACCGCCGAGGCCAATAATCCCAGCGCTGAACTACTCGCCACTTGGTTAGGCGCGAGTCTCGACATTGCCGTTGCCGTTCAGTCAACGGAAACACCTGGCATTCAATCTGTGGTTATAGAGACAGAGACAGGTGAGATTGCAATCACTAGACCCGATGGAAACACAGCGACCCTCTCGCAGACGGGTATTCCCGATGCCCTAATTTCCCTGCCCCGGCGAGATCTGACCACATTGCTCAATCAGGATTTGCGGCGGCTTGATCCTGATAACGTTTACGGCTGGGTAATTCGCACCTATGCTGGAAAAACCAAGTGATACCTCAACTTCGCGAGTGTCAAAGCGTGGTTGACCAGGTTCTTGAAATGATGACTTCGCAACTCATTTCTGCGGACCCGATGAAACTACATCACGTTGTTCTCACAGGTGGTGGCGCTGGCCTGTCGATCAATAACAGACTGACTGACGTGGCGAAGAACATTCCGGAAGAGACCTGGGCAAACACTCACTTTTGGTGGGGGGATGAGAGATTCGTTGACTCAGATTCGCCCGATCGAAATGACATTGGGATCAAGTCCAGCCTGGGTGATTTTTTCATTGAAAGCAACATTCATCGAGTGGCTGCCGCTGAACAAGTTCTTAGCGCAGAAGTTGCCGCTAGCGACTACGTGCGTGAACTCATTGAATTTGGATCAGCAGGAGTCCCACCAAAATTCACTTTCGTAATACTCGGGGTTGGCCCCGATGGACATATAGCTTCCCTGTTTCCTGGTCACCCGCAACTAAATTCACATTCAATTGCGGTGCCCGTTTTCGACTCCCCAAAGCCGCCTCCAGTTCGAGTGACATTGAGTTATCCGACACTCAACAATTCGCAGTGCACCGTTTTACTTCTTGCTGGCGAAAGCAAACGCGAGGCTTTGGCAGCCATTCTCAATACTCGGGGGCGCATTGATTTAACGCCAGCTCGCGGAATCCAAGCCGCTGAACTTTATGCGGTGACGGACTTGTTAGTTGCCGTGTAACTTGTCGATTGCCTCTTGCAGGATGGCGGCCCCGTCTTTGTCAGAACGGCGTTCTTTGACATAGGCAAGGTGAGTTTTGTATGGCTCAATTTTGGGAGGCATCGGTGGGTTTTCTTTGTCCGTGCCGGCAGGAAGTCCACAGCGAGGACAATCCCATTCCTCTGGTATTTCGGCTTCAAGAGCAAAACTTGGCTTTGATTCATGGCTCCGACTGCACCAGAAGGACACAAAAAAACGAGGTGCCGCCTCGCCTCGCTCGGCCTCTCCCATTGGACCTGCACCGACTCGACTACCGCGAATTGCGCTTCCACCAGCCATTAATTACTCCTTTGAGACAACCTAATTTTCGTGGGTTTATGCAAGTGTGATTATTGAAAATGATTTACGAACCGGTTCGAACGAGAAGCCCAACGGCAACAATGGAGGCTGCCCAAATCAGACCTAACCCCACTGTCAAACGATCCAAGTTCTTTTCCGCAACTGAGGACCCTCCTACTGAGGAACTTACGCCACCACCGAACAGATCCGAGAGCCCGCCACCTTTACCTCGGTGCAGCAGGATCAGCACGATGAGCAAGACGCTCGTGATAATGAGAATCACCGCTAAGGCGATGGTTAGGGCAGTAAGCATTAGCGGTGTCGAACCTTTCGGTAATGTAGTAAAGACAGACTTTAGGATATGCCTTCGATGGACTTAGAGGTCAGCCGGGTGCATTCGGTAACGGATAATCCCAACGAACTCATCCGGATCCATACTTGCCCCACCCACAAGCCCTCCGTCTACGTCGGCCTGGGCCATGATTGAGGAAATGTTATCCGCTTTAACTGAGCCGCCATAAAGGATCCGCACATTCTTGGATGCCTCAGGACTCCAGTTTTCGCCAATATGCTTACGGATTGCTGAACACACCTCTTGGGCATCCGCTGGCGTAGCTACAGAACCAGTGCCGATTGCCCAGATTGGTTCATAGGCAATTACGAGCCCGGAAACCGCTTCAGAGCTAATGCCAGCGAGTGATTCAGAAACCTGACTGAGAATGAATTCAATTGTGTTGCCTGTGTCTCGGATCTCGAGTGACTCACCCACACAAACGATAGGAACCAGTTCGTTCCTCAGCGCCGCTTGAGTTTTAGCATTAACGACATCGTTGTCTTCCCCGTGATTCGCCCGACGTTCACTGTGGCCGGTCAAGACGAAAGTGCACCCCAATTTCGCCAGCATTGAACCTGAAATATCTCCAGTGTGGGCTCCCTTCTCATGGGGCGAAAGGTCTTGCGCACCGTATTTGATGTCGTACTTGTCCCCCAGGATCAAGGTTTGTACCGACCGCAGATCCGTGAACGGTGGCATAACGACTACTTCAACCGCTGCAAAATCCGCCTCATTGAGTGCAAATGCCAACTTTTGGACTAGGGCAATGGCCTCGAAGTGATTTATGTTCATTTTCCAGTTACCCGCTATAAGCGGCATCCGATCACTTTTTGCCATTTTCTATATACCTTCCAATACGGTTAGACCGGGCAGTTTCTTGCCCTCAAGAAATTCAAGGCTGGCACCACCACCGGTGCTGATATGGTCAAAATTCTCGTAATTAACGTTCAGTAGTCGAACCGCTGCAGCTGAGTCTCCTCCACCAATCACTGTAAAACCATCCGAAGCGGCCATGGCCTTCGCGATCGCCAGTGTCCCGCCAGCGAAAGGCGCCATTTCAAAAACCCCCATTGGACCATTCCACACGATGGTTTCAGAATCAGCAATTACAGCCGAATACAACTCACGAGTTTTTGGCCCAATATCAAGGCCCATCTGGTCCGCAGGAATCTCGTCACGGCCCACTATCTGAGCAACAGCGTCAGGGGAAAAACGATCGGCTATGACAATGTCGACCGGCAGCATCAAATTTACGCCAAGTTTTTTTGCCTGCGCAATAAAACGCTGGGCATCGTTAACAAAATCTGGCTGCGAAATCGACTGCCCTATTTCACAACCAATGGCGAGGAGAAATGTGTAGGCCATCCCTCCGCCAATGAGCAAATTATCAACTCGGGGAAGCAGGGACTCAATGACACCAAGTTTGTCACCAACTTTGCTCCCACCAAGTAGCACGGTGTACGGTCTTTCAGCCCCCTCCAGAAGTCTTTCAAAGACCTCACATTCGCGCGACACGAGAAGCCCAGCAGCACTTGGAACGAGTTGTGCGAGTCCAGTAACCGATGCCTGCTCGCGGTGAACGACTCCAAAACCATCGCTGACAAAGCCGTCGGCCCAATGAGCCCAAACACTCGCTAAATCGAGTCGTTGAGCTGATTCCTTACTAGTCTCCCGTGCATCGAATCGAACGTTCTCAAGAAGCGCGACATCACCAACTTTAAGCTTGTCAATAACTGAGGTGTCTTCAGCGGGATCATGTGAAAAAGCAACCTCAATCCCCAGGAGTTCAGAGAGTCGTTGTGCCACGGGTGCCAAGGAAAGCTCTGCAACAACCACACCCTTAGGCCGACCAAGGTGGGCAAGTATCACTACACGGGCTCCAGCCTCCCGTAATGCATTTATTGTGGGGAGCGCAGCAGTAATCCGTAGGTCATCAGTGATTTCCCCCTGCTCGTTCAAAGGAACGTTGAAGTCACACCTTAGGGCAATGGTGGAGTCTTTGAGTTCCAGATCCTGCAAAGTCCGCACTAGAGTTTGGCACCAACGAAGGTCACCAGGTCAACGAGCCGATTGCTGTAGCCCCACTCATTGTCGTACCACCCAAGGACCTTAACCATGTTCCCGTTCACAATCGTTAACGACGCATCGAAAATACATGAAGCAGGATCTGTCACGATATCGGTAGAGACGATTGGATCTTCGGTGTATTGCAAGATTCCCTTCAACGGGCCATCGGCGGCTGCCTTAACGACCGCATTGATTTCCTCTTTTGTCGCGGCTTTTTTTAGTTCAACGGTAAGGTCAGTGGCAGAACCGGTAGGGACTGGTACCCGCATTGCATATCCATCAAGCTTGCCTTTGAGGTGCGGCATGACGAGACCGATTGCCTTGGCTGCGCCGGTACTCGTCGGAATCATGTTGAGTGCCGCTGCACGCGCTCGCCGCAAGTCACTGTGCGGGAAGTCCAAGATGCTTTGGTCATTTGTGTAGGCGTGAATCGTTGTCATCAGGCCACGCTCGATACCGAATGCATCATCGATCGCTTTCGCCATTGGTGCCAGACAATTTGTTGTGCAAGAAGCATTGGAAATCACATTATCTGTAGCTGGGTTGTACTTATCTTGATTGACGCCCATCACGATCGTGATGTCCTCGCCCTTAGCGGGTGCAGAAATAATGACCTTCTTTGCTCCAGCCGTTATGTGTTTGCGGGCTGACTCTGCATCCGTGAAAAATCCGGTGGATTCGACCACTATTTCGGCACCAATGTCTCCCCAAGCCAAGGCAGAGGGATCACGCTCGGCAAAGATAGGAATTCGAACGCCATTTACAACGATTGCACCGTCTTCAGCTTCGATGGTGCCATTGAATCGACCCAAAATACTGTCGTACTTCAGAAGATGCGCCAGGGTCTTCGTGTCAGTTAAGTCGTTTATACCCACAATTTGGATATCAGCTCCACTGACTTCAATTGCACGGAAAAAATTGCGACCAATGCGTCCAAATCCGTTAATTCCTACCTTCACCGAATCCTCCTATTACCCCTGTTTGACGGCGCACAATCCATTCCTGCAACTCTGCACTGAACTGTCCTATATTGCACAATGCTAGTCATTGCCGTGTTGCCAAAACGTTACGGCTGACCCTCGAGGGCCGCCACGGCCGCCTCTGTGTCTGGGACACCAGTTTCCTGCGCTTTTTTGTCAGCTAGAGCCAATAACCGTCGGATTCGCCCAGCTATTGCGTCTTTGGTCATTGGTGGTTCGCTGAGGGCCCCTAATTCTTCCAAACTGGCCTGTTGATGCTCCATACGCAGGCGCCCAGCCACTACGAGGTGGTCGGGCACTTCATCACCCAAGATCTCCAGAGCCCGCTGTACCCGTGCGCCCGCGGCAACAGCCGCGCGCGCCGAACGCCGCAAATTCGCATCATCAAAATTAGCCAGTCGATTTGCGGTGGCACGCACCTCACGGCGCATACGACGCTCCTCCCAAGCCATCATGGCGTCATGTGCACCTAACTTGGTCAGCATTGCACCAATTGCATCCCCGTCTCGAATCACCACGCGATCTACTCCGCGGACCTCGCGCGATTTTGCCCCAATACCGAGACGGCGAGCCGCACCCACGAGCGCTAGGGCTGACTCTGGCCCTGGGCAGGTAATTTCTAACGACGATGACCGGCCGGGTTCAGTCAGGGAACCATGGGCAAGGAATGCGGCTCGCCAAGCGGCTTCGCAATCGCACATTCCACCAGCCACAATTGCAGGAGGCAGGCCCTTGACTGGACGCCCACTTGCATCAACTATTCCTGTCTGACGGGCCAAGGCCTCACCACCAACAACTACTCGAACCAAATATCGAGTGCCCTTTTTGATCCCTGTTCCCTGAACCAGAGCAATTTCACTCTCATGCCCGTAGATATCAAAAATGTCTTTTCGCAAACGTCTGGCTACCGAACCAGTGTCAAGATCGGCTTCCACCACTATTGCTCGGTTGATAATGTGTAATCCACTCGCGAATCGCAGGATCGTCGACACTTCTGCCTTTCGGCAACACATTTTCGTTACGACAACTCTGCTAAGTTCGTCCTTCACCGCAGCGGTCATTGACATTACTTACTCCCTAGTTCAATTGCAGCCTGGCGCAAGGCACGTGCAAGTTTTTTTGGATCGTGAGTTGATTCGCATGTTGCGACATCAATACTAAACACCTTGGCCCCGATTCTGCTCGCTGCCTGTTCACAATCACGTTGGTCCTCAACGAAGTTGGGATCAACAATGATCAGGTCAAGGTTGATCTCAGGGAATATTTTTCCCCAGGAATTCAGGTAATCCACTGCTGTGTAACCCGATGTTTCTCCGATCTGCTCGGTCAGATTCATAATCAATATCCGTTGTGCAGAACTATTAATGATGGCTTCTCGGATACTAGGTACCAAAAGTGGTGGGACCAATGAAGTGAACCACGACCCAGGCCCGAAGACCAACACGCCTGCCAGACCAATTGCATTCACGGCTTCGGAACAAGGTGGAGGTTCATGTGGTTCGATTTGAATCTGAGTCACGGTTCCCATAGTTGTCGCAATCGCGACCTGGCCGCTCACTTTTTCCAACACGGATGGTTGCTCAGGATCCAACCCCGAAATTGTCGCCACAATCTCAACCGCTGCGGAACTACACGGCAAAACACGGCCTTGAACACCAAAAAACGAACACAGAAGGTCCAATCCTTCGTGTGTCGAGGCACCGGAATTCCATAAAGCCGTTAACAACACGTTTCCGACAACGTGTCCTTCTAAACCACTAAGGCTTTCGTCGAATCGTGAATGCGTTTCACTGTCAGGAAACCTGTACTGCAATATTGACTCGACATTTTCACCAATAGGCCCCTGAGGTAACAACGCTGTGATTGCCATGCGCAAGTCTCCGGGAGGAGCTACGTTGAAGGCTCGACGGATTCTTCCACTTGATCCACCATCGTCAGAAACTCCAACTATCGCCGTCAGATCCTTGATCACACGGTCAGCTAGTAATGATCTCCCAGCACGCAGTGTCGCAAAAAGACCATGTCCACCTCCGAAAGCGACCAAACGGTCAAGTATTTGGGTATCACTCACGGCCGAGATCCCGGTGAAAGACCGATGCTTGCAGCCCTGCATCTCGCAACATGGATGCAAGTTGCTCAGTCATCGCGACACTGCGATGTTTCCCACCGGTGCAGCCAACAGCAACGGTAACAAGTCGTTTACCTTCGCGCAGGTAACCTTCACGCATTGTTCCTAAGAGATCCTGAAAGTGTGTTAAGAAATCCATGGCCCCGGGCTGTTCGATAACACTGTGAGACACAGCGGAATCTTGCCCTGTTAATGGTCGTAACTGTTCATCCCAATAAGGGTTTGGCAAAAAACGAACATCCGCCACCATATCCGCATCAACGGGGATTCCATATTTAAAACCAAATGAGAGGACTGTGATGTGAAAATCAGTCTCCTTATGTGAATCAAATGCCGCTTCTATCCTGCGGCGCAAATCATGAACATTGAGCGAAGTTGTATCTATGACTAAGTCCGCGACAGCCCTGATGTCACCCAGTAAGTCACGCTCGCGAGCAAGTCCATCAATAATTCGTTGATCGAGGGCCCCTACAGCCTTTTGCAGTGGATGCGGTCTCCTTGAGGATTCAAAACGCCGAACCAAACTCTCATCGGTCGCTTCAAGAAAAACAATCGTGACGCTTCCAACACGCGGAGTCAGATCGGCGAGGACCGAACTTAATTGGGCAAACAGAGACCGGCTTCGAGTATCGACTACGACTGCAACCTTCTTAATATCTGAACTTCGACTGGCTAATTCGAGTGCTTCCAAGAGCAAAGTTGGTGGGATATTGTCGATAACGAACCAACCCAAGTCCTCAAGCGCTCGAGCAGCCGTTGTTCGGCCAGCCCCACTCATCCCCGTAAGGATGATTAGTTCAGAGTCTTGCAAGTTCGCATCCGACACACTTACACTCCATATCAATTTCTTCAATGACACGCTGCTACTGCGACACCGACACATTACCGCCGCTGTCAAGCACCATCAGCGTGCAATTTATTCCAAATCACTTCCGCCGTTTTTGCTCCAACTCCCGAGGCTGCACTTAAATCCGCAAGGCTGGCAGCACGGATATTTTTGACCGATCCAAAGGTACTTAATAAGGACTTGATCGTGGCAGGTCCCACCCCCGGGATATCAGTGAGTGAACTTTTTAGCGAGCTTGTGTTACGCCGCTTCCTGTGATGACCTATTGCAACTCGGTGGGCTTCATCGCGTATTTGCTGCAATAAATGCAAGGCATGGCTATTCCGGGGAAAAATAATCGGGTCGCTCTGGCCCAGCACCCATACCTCCTCCAATCGTTTAGCAAGGCCCACCACCGGAATGTCGACACCGCAGTCGAGCAGCGCAGTTGCAGCCGCTTTGACTTGCCCAGCAGCACCGTCGATTACCAGTAGTGAAGGCTGGTAGGCGAAACGTGAATTTTCATGTTCGGGTGAATCCTTAAAACGCCTACTAACAACCTCATAAACTGAAGCAAGGTCGTCTTTGCGTTCACCTTTAATAATAAATTTCCGATAATCAGACTTTTTCGACAACCCGTCTTCGAAGACAACTAAAGATCCAACAGTTTCTGTGCCGGCCAACGTAGAAATATCGATGCATTCAATCCGGAGCGGAGGTTCATGCAACTCCAAGGCTCCTTGCAAATCATTGAGCGCTTGCGTTCGAACTGTAATGTCTGAGCTTTTTTCTAAGCGAGCCTTCAATAGTGCTCTTTTCGAATTCTCAACAGCGGTCTCCATGAGCGCACGCTTGTCACCGCGTTGTGGGATCCGTATATCCACTTTAGATCCACGCGCCCCAGACAACCATTCGGTTAATGCGATTTCATTTGATGGCAGTTGAGACAAAAGTACTTCTTTTGGTATTCCATCCGTTGCTATATCCGAATAGACCCGCGTTAGGATTCGTTCGATGTATCCGGGCTCATCTAATTCCTCCGAGCGCTCAATCACAAAAAATCGCTCACCCGTGATTCGACCAACTCGAACGTGAATTATTTGTACTCCAACATGCAACTCATCGAAATGAAATCCTAAAAGATCAGCATCCGTTGAATCTTCAAAAACAACTGAATTTCTCTCGAGTACTTTCTCCAAGGCTATGAGTCGATCCCGCCACTTTGCGGCCGCCTCAAAATCCTCATTTTCCGCAGCTATCTTCATTTGTTGACTTATGTTGTCAACGAACTCACGAGTTTGGCCGCCTAAGAAGCGCATGAGTTGATCAACCAGTTCGCGATAATCCTCGATGGATATTCGATCAACACATGGTGCACTGCATTTGTCGATGTATCCGAGCAAGCAGGCTCGACCACTTCGTTTTGCTTGGTTGAAAACACCATTACGGCACGACCGAACAGGGAAAACCCGAATCAGTTCTTCCAATGTTGATTTAATTGCCCACACTTGCGTGTAGGGGCCGAAATATCGTGTCCCTTTTCGTTTTGCCTCACGAACAACTGCCACCCTCGGGTACAACTCACCGACGGTAACCGCAAGGTAGGGATAGGTCTTGTCATCTCGGAAGCGCACATTGAATCTTGGCGAATACTCCTTGATCCAGGAATACTCCAACACGAGAGCTTCGACTTCATTGCCCACGGTAAGCCAGTCGACACTCGACGCTGTTGTGAGCATTTTCTGAGTTCTTGCATGCAATGAACTGAAATCCTGAAAATAGGAGTTGAGTCGAGAGCGTAAATTATTTGCCTTGCCTACATACACGACTCGTCCCTCTGGATCGCGAAACCGATACACGCCAGGGTTTACCGGGATACTCCCCTGTGCGGGGCGATAACTTGAAGGATCTGCCATCAGTTTTTACGCGTATTAGCCAAAACTGACTTTGGTTCCGTCGACGGCAACTGCTGCTGCTGCCAGTCCTTCAGTAGCAGGTCCTTGTATAACTGAACCGTCAAGAGCTGAGAACTTTGACCCATGACAAGGACAAAAAATCTCATTATTTGAGACTTCGCTTACCTTGCAGCCCTGATGCGGACAGATAGATGTGAAGGCATTTATCTCACCTGCGGTTGGTTGGGTTAGAACAACGGGTGGCTCGGCTACTACCACTCCACCACCAATGGGGATATCAGCAGTCGTAATTGAGTCGGCTGACATGGTGACGGCTGTTTCGTTCGCACAGGAAGTTACGGATATTCCGACAACTGCCAGTGCCCCGGTCACTGCGCCCGCCTTCAGGACATCTCGTCGTTTCATTGTTTTCCTCCCTAATTTTTCAGTTTCATATCTTTGAGAAATCTTCCGGTGTGACTCGCCTTAACGGCCGCGATCTCCCGGGGTGTTCCTTCAGCAACAACATTTCCACCCCCGGACCCACCTTCGGGTCCCATGTCAATTATCCAATCAGCAGATTTAATCACATCTAGATTGTGTTCAATTACGATGACACTGTTTCCTTTGTCCACGAGACTTTGCAAGACCAGAAGTAATTTTCTAATGTCTTCAAAGTGCAAACCTGTTGTGGGTTCGTCAAGGATATAAATCGTTCGCCCCGTTGAACGTTTTTGGAGTTCGGCCGAGAGTTTGACCCGCTGCGCCTCACCGCCGGAAAGAGTGGGTGCGGATTGACCCATCCGGACATAACCCAAACCAACCTCGACCAAAGTTTTTAAGTGGCGTGAAATTGCGGGAATTGCCGCGAAGAATTCACTTGCCTCTTCAATTGGCATATTGAGAACTTCCGCGATTGTCTTCCCTTTGTAGTGAACTTCCAGTGTCTCCCTGTTGTAACGCGCACCGTGACACACTTCGCACGGAACATAAACGTCAGGGAGAAAATTCATTTCGATTTTCAAAGTGCCATCACCGCTGCACGCTTCGCAGCGTCCACCTTTGACATTGAAACTAAATCTGCCGGGTTGATATCCGCGGACTTTCGCTTCCTGGGTTTCGGCAAACAGCTTGCGCACATGATCGAATACACCGGTATACGTGGCAGGGTTGCTGCGTGGAGTTCTGCCAATTGGACCTTGATCAACGTGAACGACTTTATCCACCTGGTCGAGTCCTGTCACTTTGGTGTGTTTGCCCGGAACGACCGATGCGCCGTTGAGTTCGCGCGCCAATACATTGAGCAATACGTCATTGACCAATGTGGATTTGCCTGATCCACTAACCCCACTGATAACGCAAAGGTTTCCAAGAGGAAAGTTGACGTCTACATTGCGAAGATTGTGTTCCTTGGCTCCTCGGACTCCAATCCACCCACGCTCCTGAGATCGTCGCTGGTTGGGAACTGCGATGCTGCGGGCTCCCGAAATATATGCGCCGGTTATGGACCTATCAGATTTTATGAGGTCTTCCAGTTTTCCACTGACAACGACTTCACCACCGTGCTCACCTGCACCTGGCCCGATATCAACTATCCAATCTGCCATCCGAATTGTGTCTTCGTCGTGCTCAACGACAATTAGAGTGTTTCCCAAATCTCGCAGACGAATCAGTGTTTCAATGAGCCTCTCGTTGTCACGTTGATGCAGCCCGATACTTGGCTCGTCAAGGACGTAGAGGACTCCGGTCAAACCAGATCCGATTTGTGTGGCCAACCGAATTCGTTGTGCCTCACCTCCAGCGAGGGTTCCGGCAGCCCGATCGAGTGAGAGGTAGTGCAAGCCAACGTCAACGAGAAACTGCAGTCGTTCATTCACTTCTTTGAGCACCCGGGCGGCAATCGTTTCATCACGCTTAGAAAGTTTCAAAGTTGCCAGCAGGTCACGTGCTCCACTAATGGGTAAGGCGGCAATCTGGGCAATTGAATGGTCCGAAACAGTCACGGCCAAGGTCAATGGTTTAAGTCGGCTGCCCTGACACGCTACACAAGGAATTTCACGCATGAAACCTTCGAACCGTTCACGGGATGAATCAGTATCGGCTTCAGCATGTCGGCGAGCAATAAAGTTAACAACACCCTCGTAGGTTGTGTAATAGGAGCGTTGGCGTCCATATCGATTCTTGAACTTCACGTGAAGTTCGGCATCTGTTCCATAAAGAATCGCCTTGCGGTTTTTAGGACTCAACTTCGACCATGGGGTATCCATGTCAATGTCTATTTCCTCGGAGAGGGCTTCAAGTAATCTCTTGAAGTACTCACTGACTGTTCCGCGCGACCAAGGGGCAATTGCACCCTCATTGAGCGAAGCTGCCGGATCAGGGATGACCAGCTCTTCATCTACTGCCCGTGTTACTCCTAGGCCAGAACAAGACGGGCAGGCCCCAAATGGTGAATTGAACGAAAAGGAACGAGGCTCAAGTTCTTCAAATGACAATCCGTCTCGCAGACAGGCAAGGTGCTCACTCAAGGTTAATTCGCGGTCAGGGTCATCAACTGCGCGGTCCACAAAGTCCAAGGTCACATTTCCGTGACCAAGCCCCAGCGCAGTCTCCACCGAATCAGTCATTCGCTGACGTGACTCTGGATTCACCGTGAGTCGATCCACGACGACCTCGATGGTGTGCTTCTCCTGCTTCTTGAGTGCTGGGACGGCATCCAATGAGTGAATCTCACCGTCGACGCGAACACGGGAATATCCATCGGCTTGAAGTTGCTTAAACACCTCCAGATACTCACCCTTGCGCTCACGAATCAAAGGAGCGAGAACCTGAAATTTTGTTTTTGTCGGCAATTCGAGAATCTGATCGACGATTTGTTGCGGCGTTTGCTTTGCGATTGGGTCACCACACTCGGGGCAATGCGGCTTGCCAATTCTGGCGTAGAGCAAGCGAAGATAGTCGTAAATCTCAGTTATTGTTCCTACAGTGGATCGAGGGTTACGCGATGTGGATTTTTGATCGATGGACACCGCGGGTGAGAGTCCTTCGATGAAGTCAACATCGGGCTTGTCCATCTGGCCTAAAAATTGGCGCGCATAAGCCGAAAGGCTCTCGACATATCGTCTTTGTCCCTCGGCAAAAATCGTGTCGAATGCCAGACTCGACTTGCCTGAGCCCGACAGACCGGTGAAAACAATGAGAGCGTCACGGGGTAAGTCAACTGAGACGTTCTTGAGATTATGTTCTCTAGCGCCTCTAATTACTAACTTTTCCACTCCAACTCATTCCCATGTAACCCGTCTAATGTGTCACTCATCAATTCGCAAGCGACCCTGATCTTATTCGACATTCCCCGACTCGGCTCCCTTGGGAACCCGACACCCGATCAACTCAGATAGGTACAGTTTTTTGGGTATAGTCGCAATATGTATAACGGGAATACACAGGTAAATGGACCCGCTCATGTTCGTGAGTTACCCAACCTGTTCATTAGCAAAATTACCGTTGGGCCTTACAACAACAATTCGTACCTACTGAGGTGCGCTAAAACTGGCACCGAGGTGCTCATTGATGCTGCAGCGGAACCAGATCGGTTGCTCACCCTCGTTGGACCAGGAGGACTAATGGGAGTGCTTACAACCCATGGTCACCACGACCACTGGGGTGCTTTGGCGCAAGTTGTCAGCGCTACAGGTGCCAAAACCTTCGCTCCCGTCGCTGACATGGATGCCATCGAGGTTCCCACCGACCAAGGACTAGAGCCTAATAGCCTTGTGACTTTCGGCGACATTTCCCTGAAAGTCCTGAGTACCGGGGGCCACACACCTGGTGCAAGTATGTTTTTTTATGACGATCCATACGGCCACGGACACCTATTTTCAGGTGATTGTCTTTTTCCAGGAGGTGTAGGAAAAACCTCAACACCAGAGGACTTTGAAACCCTTTTCGGTAACGTTAAATTACAGGTCTTTGACGTATTGCCCGACACAACGTGGGTCTACCCAGGCCATGGGCACGACACGACCGTTGGCACTGAGCGGCCGCGGTTGGCCGAGTGGCTCGAGCGCAAGTGGTGAACTTCTTCCGCGTCACGACGTGCAGCCGGTGTTCGTGATCCTAGGTGTGATGTGGAAGAACTGATCATCAATGAGGTGCTTGTACTGCAACACCGGACCGGGTTTGGGGCGTGGACGTACCATCTTCGCATCCCCCACACGCGGGAACTTCGTGGAAGTTGGGGCACGCTCAAGGTGTCGGGCACCATCGACGGGAATCCAATTGGTCCCGTAAATCTGGCCCCCCGTAGCGGTGAAGACAAGATCATCTCTGTCAACAAACGGATTCGAGAGATGATTGGCAAGGGCGGCGGTGAGACTGTCACGGTTACTCTTTTTCTCCACACCGAATATTGATAAGCTCCTTTGTCCTGCTCTCATCTATTCCCCGGAGTTGTCAGCAAAATTACAACACCCGAAGACTTTGAAACCCTCTTCGGCAGCGTTAAATCACAGGTCCTTGACGTACTGCCCGACACAACGTGGGTCTGCCCAGGCAATGGGTACGACACCACCATCGGGGCCGAACACGCCTCCCTCGATTTTTAGAAAAACCGAGGCTGGTAGTTCCTGCTACAGCTCGTTTTCAGGGTGTTCATCGGTAAGGCGACCAGCATGGCCCCTGGCACTTGGGTCTCGTTTTACCTTGATCGCCGAACCTACAAAAACGGCGATGAGAACGACTGCAATAAAAATTAAACTCATGTTTGTGGAGATCTTGGGAATTGCAGCGTTGATTTCATGGAAATATGTCAAAAACAATTTTATACCAATGAATATCAAAATAATTGACAGTCCTAGAGAGAGATAGACCATTTTGTCTAGCAAACCACGAAGTAGAAAATAGAGCGCCCGAAGACCCAGCAACGCAAATGCATTCACGGTGAAAACCAAATAAGGCTCTTGGGTCACACCAAATGTCGCGGGGATTGAGTCCAGAGCGAAAAGAAGATCCGTCGTCCCAATTGCAAACATAACCAGCAATAACGGTGTAGCAACCCTCAATCCGTTTTCTTTAACGAATAGTGAGGTTCCATGATAGGTATCGGAGAAAGGGTAACGTTTACGAGCGATGCGCACCATTAGATTGTCATGGGGATCCGGGTCCTCATTTCTGTGACGCATTAACTGAATCCCAGTCCACACCAGTAAAGCTCCAAAAATTACAAACGTGAATGAAAAGTACTCGAGGGCGCTGGCGCCGATGGCAATGAAAATACCTCGTAAAACGATGGCGAGCGCAACGCCAATTAATAAAACACGTTGATGCAAATTAAATGGAACAGCAAACTGTGTCAAAATTATGATGAATACAAATAAATTATCGATACTGAGTGACTTCTCCACCAGATAGGCCGCGAAGTATTCTGTTCCAAATTGTGATCCCTGCCAAACATAAATGAAGACTCCAAAAGCAACAGCGATTCCCACGTAGAAAATTGAGGACCATAATGCCTCTTTGAATTTAACGTCATGGGGTTTGCGCGTGATGGCAAGAAAGTCAAACGCCATTAGAAGCGTGATGCCGACGATCGTTATTACCCATAACCAAAGAGATGTTTCCATCAGTTAGTTGACCTCCGCCGATTGCATTCCGCGCAATTCCTTTTTCAGATCCGAAATTTCATCTCGTAAGCGAGCCGCTAACTCAAATTGCAATTCAGCCGCAGCGGCCCGCATCTGCTCGCTAAGTTCTTGAATTAGATCAACAAGATCCCCGCTCGGGGTGTGTTTGCGATTCTGAGATTTTTCAGCAATGACCAGTTTCGCCGTGTCTTCCTCTTCCCGCGAGAGCATATCGGTGATGTCGGCAATTTTCTTGCGCAGGGGCTGTGGATCGACACCCATTTTTTTGTTGTAGGCCACCTGCTTGGCTCTACGTCGATTCGTTTCATCAATCGCTTTGGCCATGGAAGGGGTGATCTTGTCTGCATACATGTGTACTTGGCCGTTGACGTTTCGAGCAGCTCGACCAATCGTTTGAATCAAAGATGTTCCCGAACGCAGAAACCCTTCCTTGTCAGCATCGAGAATCGCGACCAGCGATACTTCAGGTAAATCAAGTCCTTCACGTAAAAGGTTAATCCCGACAAGAACATCAAAGACGCCCAAACGCAATTCGCGTAAAAGTTCAACACGGCGAAGGGTGTCAACTTCAGAGTGTAAGTACTGAACCTTAATCCCATGTTCTGCTAGATAATTCGTCAAATCCTCGGACATTCGCTTGGTCAAGGTTGTCACCAATACTCGCTCGTTCTTATCTACACGCATTCGAATTTCGTGAATTAGGTCATCGACTTGACCTTGCGTAGGTTTAATGACAACCTCAGGATCGATGAGTCCCGTGGGGCGAATTACCTGCTCAATAACGTCACCCTGAACCTCAGTTAATTCATATGGGCCTGGAGTCGCAGACAGGTAGACGGCCTGGCTAATGCGCTCCTCAAACTCTTTCCACCTCAACGGCCGGTTATCCATAGCGCTGGGTAACCGGAATCCATGTTCAACCAGAGTTCTCTTGCGACTGGCATCCCCCTCGAACATAGCTCCAATCTGTGGGACTGTCACATGAGACTCATCAATAACGAGCAAGTAGTCCTCGGGGAAGTAATCAATGAGGCAGTTTGGTGGGCTGCCTGGATCACGACCATCGATGAATCTGCTGTAGTTCTCAATACCCGAACAAAAACCCACCTGCTGCATCATTTCAATATCAAATGTTGTCCGCATTTTTATTCGTTGTGCTTCTAAGAGTTTCCCCTGCTTTTCGAATTCGGCTACGCGCTCTTCCAACTCAACCTGGATGTCACCGATTGCACGGGACATGCGTTCCGGGCCTGCCACATAGTGGGTAGCCGGGAAAATGTACATCTCTTGGTCTTCAGTGATGATTTCCCCAGTTACAGGGTGCAGTGTCATCATACGTTCAATTTCGTCACCAAACATTTCGATTCGGACTGGATGCTCCTCGTAGACTGGAAAAACTTCGACAGTGTCTCCACGTACTCGAAATGTACCGCGGGTAAATGCAACATCATTTCGGGTGTATTGAATGGCAACGAGGGCCCTAAGCAATGAATCACGGGAATATTCTTCACCGACCCGAAGCCGAATCATTCTGTCAACATATTCCTGCGGCGTACCCAGTCCATAGATAGCCGAAACCGTTGCCACCACCAAGACATCTCTTCGGGTGAGCAGACTATTCGTTGCCGAATGTCGAAGCCGTTCAACTTCCTCGTTAACTGTCGAATCCTTTTCAATAAAAGTGTCCGATTGCGGAACGTAGGCCTCTGGTTGGTAATAGTCGTAGTAGGAGACGAAATACTCAATCGCATTATTGGGTAATAACTCGCGGAATTCCGTAGCAAGTTGTGCCGCAAGAGTCTTGTTCGGAGCCATTACGAGTGTGGGACGTTGCAATTTCTCCACTAACCAGGCCGTTGTTGCACTTTTACCGGTTCCGGTCGCACCCAGTAAGACAGTGTTTTTTTCACCCGATTGAATCCGCTCAACAAGGGCATCGATAGCTCCCGGTTGGTCACCTGAAGGCTGAAATGGTGAAATCACTTCAAATGGAGCAACAGTTCTCGTCAGGTCAGTTATCGGGCGGGTCACGACCTCATCTTATGGGCTCGCTTCACAATCTCCTCCCACACAAAAGCGCAGGCCTGATCGAACTCCTGTAGGGTTCCGTTGTTGTTAATTATCCATGTCGCTGCATGATTTCGATCCTCGCGCGAACTCTGATTGTTAATCCGCGCCCTTGCCTGAGCGACACTCATGTCACGACTGGCAACAAGTCGTTCAACTTGTCGATCGACGTCAAGGTCAATGACAACGACGACGTCACAAAAGTCTACCGAGTTCGTTTCCACCAACAAAGGCATGTCGTAAACCACAATCGCGGACGGGTCCGCTTTGGCTACTCGGGACAGTGCCTCTGCTCGGATCTTCGGATGCATGATCTCGTTGAGTGCTGCCAGCGAAGCTGGGTTACCAAAAACAATTTCGGCAAGTGCCGCACGATCCAGCGATCCATCGGATTTAAGGACTCCGTTACCAAATTTCGAGGCCAATTCACCGATCACCGGGGAACCTGGCGCGGTTAAGCCCCGAGAAATTTCATCAGCATCAATGACAACGGCGCCGTGCTGTAAAAAACACGACGCCGCTGATGACTTACCTGATCCAATACCGCCGGTCAGCCCGACGATGAAAGGCATTTGGTGAGCCACAAAATTACTCGGTAGTGAGTTTGTCCCGAAGAGCCTGCAGTGCAGAATCATCCGCCAAAGTGCCTTCACTTGCTGTTGACTCAGATGAGTAGGCACTTGCATCGCCTGACTCAACCGCAGCAGCCTGATCGGCTTCTTTCGCTTCGGTCATTTGCTTGCGATGAGCTTCCCAACGTGAATGCGCTTCTGCGTATTCACGTTCCCACTCGGCGCGTTGCTCTTCGAAGCCCACCTTCCATTCACCGGTTTCAGGATCGAATCCTGCAGGACCCGTGTAATTTCCTGCTTCGTCAAATGCTGGAGCCATCCCGTACAGATATGGATCGAATTCTTCGACTGCCTGGCCATCGGATGAATCATTGGCCTGCTTCAACGAGAGCGAGATGCGACGGCGCTCAAGATCGATATCGATGACCCTGACGAAAATGTCGTCATTGACCTGAACAATTTGCTCTGGCATTTCAATGTGACGCTCAGCGAGTTCAGAGATGTGGACGAGGCCTTCAATCCCTTCATCAACGCGCACGAATGCACCGAATGGGACCAACTTGGTGACCTTGCCAGGTACAACCTGATTGATTCCGTGGGTGCGTGCGAAGTGCTGCCATGGATCCTCTT
>JAFMCP010000044.1 GCA_017857705.1 Candidatus Nanopelagicales bacterium | reverse complement strand
GGCTCCGCGGTTCGAGTGCGCTTGAGTTCATAGAAACCAGGGACCGATGCAACAAGGAGCGCGCCATCCCACAGCTTTAACGCGTCCTCGCCGATTGGCATGGGGGTGATCACTGGGCCAAAGAAGGCAACGGGTTCACCGGAGGATCCAGGAATTGCGATAACCGGGGTCCCAACGTCAGCCCCGACCAAGGAAATACCCCTTCGGTGGCTCTCGCGCAATTTCGCATCAAAGATATCCGAGTCCGCCGCCTTGGCAAGAGTCTCCGGCAATCCGACTTCAGCGAGCGATTCAGTGATTATCGTGTCGTAATCCTTACGGCCCTCAACGTGAATTCGGGTTCCCAGAGCGGTGTATAGCGGGCCGAGAACAGAATCGCCGAACTCGTCCGCTGCAGCGATACACACGCGAACAGGCTTCCACGCTGCCGCCATAACTTCGGCGTATTCCGCTGGGACATCCTTGCCTTTATTAAGAACAGCGAGAGACATGACGCTCCAGGTCACGTCAAGATCTCGGGAAGCGGAAATCTCGTGGACCCAGCGGGAAGTTATCCACGCCCACGGGCACATGGGGTCAAACCAGAATTCCACTTCAGTCGTCATATCGACATCATCCCACCCAACTCAATGCTCGGCAGGACCACCTGATCGAGAAATTTACGCGTGACGTGCAAGGATTCCTGCATGACAATCACCGAAGCAACAGGTTCCCGTTCTGAAAACATCACACGTGCCGAGGCAAGTGAACGCTCAGACCTGATTTCGGTCACCTCCTACGAGGTTGTCCTTGACCTAACGTCAAGTGGACCTACATTCGCAACCACGACCACAGCACTCTTTGCCTGCACGACACCGGGCGCCCAAACGTGGATTGACCTCATTGCGCCCACCGTTGAATCAGTGACACTGAATGGGACTGAACTCGCGGTTGCCGAGGTTGTTCATGGCGCACGTATTTCACTTCCTGATTTACAGGCGACGAACACACTCGTTGTCGTTGCCCAAGGGAAGTACATGAATACGGGTGAAGGCCTGCACCGCTTCGTTGATCCGGTTGACAACGAGACTTACCTGTACACGCAATTCGAGTCAGCTGATGCGCGACGCATGTATGCCTGCTTTGAACAACCTGACCTCAAAGCCACTTTCACATTAATTGCTACCGCGCCGGGAAATTGGAAAGTGATTAGCAATTCACCTATGGCACAGGTCACCGAACACGACAATGATTCGAAAACCTGGGAGTTTGAACCCACTCCTGCCATTTCTACCTACATCACAGCCCTTGTTGCTGGCCCATACTTCGAAGTGCGTGACGAATACTCTGGGCCATTTGGCACCTATCCTCTTGGTATTTTCTGCCGCCAGTCACTCTCTGAGTTTCTTGACTCCGATGAAATCTTTGAAGTCACCAAACAAGGTTTCGCATTCTTTGAAGACCAATTCAAGGTTGGCTATCCGTTTGCAAAATACGATCAGCTTTTTGTTCCCGAGTTCAATGCCGGAGCAATGGAGAATGCCGGCTGTGTCACTTTCCTCGAAGACCTGATATTTCGCAGTCGAGTCACCATTGCGGCCTATGAACAACGTGCAAACACGATCTTGCACGAATTGGCCCACATGTGGTTTGGCAACTTGGTCACCATGACCTGGTGGGATGACCTGTGGCTCAATGAATCATTTGCCGAATGGGCAGCGCATCACGCGAATGTGCATGCAACCCGTTACAACGATGCCTGGACAACATTTGCCAATCTGCGCAAAGCATGGGCGTACCGCCAAGATCAGCTTCCTTCCACTCACCCGATTGCAGCCGACATGGTCGACCTTGATGCGGTTCGAGTGAACTTCGATGGAATCACCTATGCAAAGGGTGCATCCGCACTACGCCAATTGGTCGCCTGGGTGGGTGAACCCGAATTCATGGCTGGGATCAGCGTCTACTTCGACAAGCACGCTTGGGGAAACACTCAACTCAGTGACCTACTGACTGAACTGGAGGCCACAAGCGGTCGGGATCTCTCCGGCTGGACCCGTGAATGGCTGCAAACAAGTGGCGTGAACCTTCTGCGCCCAATCGTGACCGTTGATTCCCAAGGCAACTACACCTCAGTCATTATTGAACAAGAACCACCAACTTCACCAAAGGGTATCGAGCCAACATTGCGCTCCCACCGGGTTGGACTGGGACTCTATGACCTCAACGATGACGGACTGATTCAACGTGAGTTCATCGCGGTCGATGTCACTGGGGCCCAGACGCAGATAAATCAACTCGTTGGCAAGAAGCAACCCGATTTGTTACTGGTCAACGACGGCGATCTGACGTTTGCGAAGGTGCGCCTTGACGAAAAATCGTGGAATACCGCGACCGCGCACCTTGGTCAGATCTCAGATTCACTTGCTCGCGCAGTGATTTGGAGCGCTGCATGGGACATGACTCGAGACGCAGAGGCGAGCACCGGCGAATTCCTTGAACTAGTTCTGTCTGGAATTGGACGTGAAAGTGATGTGGGTGTGACCAGTGGCGTTCTACGTCAACTATCAATGGCCATTGATCAATTTGCTGCTCCAGTGCACCGCGAAGAATATCGACTTCGACTTGCCCAAGCGTGCGAAGAACTAGCTGCGAAAGCGGAGGCGGGCAGTGACCACCAACTTGCGTTTGCTCGTGTATTTGTTAGCAACGCAACTACGAACTCTCAATTGGAAACAGTCGCTGGACTCCTCGATGGAACTACAACGTGGGATGGACTGAAAATAGACACGGATCTTCGCTGGTCACTGCTGCGAGCATTGGTGAGTAATGGGATTCGAGGCGACGTCGAAATTGATGCAGAGCTCGAAGTGGATAACACCGCGACCGGTCGGCGTCAAGCGACTATGGCACTTGCCTCACGTCCAACAATCCAAGCCAAAGATGCAGCATGGGATGCGGTGATGCATAACACGACCCTTCCTAACACGATCATCGAAGCAACAATCGGCGGTTTCCAAGACCCCGATCACCGCGACCTCATGGAAGCATTTGTTGATCGATACTTCGACGAACTCCCCGGTGTTTGGGAAGAGCAGACGATGGAAATGGCCCAGGACATCACTACCGGCATGTACCCCGTCTATGCAACCTCATCTGAGCTCATCTCCAAGACAAATGATTTTCTTGCCGAGAACAGCATGCCGACAATGATCCGTCTGGTTACCGAAGGACGAGATGGCGCCGAGCGGGCGTTGCGCGCTCAAGCAAAGGATGCTTGAGTAAAGCGGAATGGGTACGCGCTCAAGCAAAGGATGCTTGAGTAAAGCGGAATGGATGCGCGCTCAAGCAAAGGATGCTTGAGTAAAGAACGCTTAGGCAGGCTCTTCGAGGTTGTACACCTTGGGCGCACGGGCATGCTCGGCCATCACGATGAGGGCTTCGCGGACGCCACCAACAATGTCCCCTGCATTTGCACATGACACAAAAGCCATGACTGCAAAGTCACATGAGCGGTCATCGAGTGAAATATGAGCCTCTTTGCCGGTGACAATGTCAATGCTTCGGGCATCGGGATCCACTGCAATGAGAACGGCTGACTCGGCAGCAGGGAGTTGCGCATGACGCGCAATTGCACTTTCTCGCCCTTGGGCAAGTTCGCCAATGTAGACACCAAATGCCAGACCAGAGATTTCGCGAGCCAGTTTCACCGAGCGAGTTAGGTCCCTGCGGGCAGTATTACCAAGATGCATGTGCTCCACCTCCCACGAGTGAGGTTGCTTGGGCTGAAATTTCAGTGGGCAAAATCGAAGGATCTGGTGCGGCTATGTCGCTTGAAATAAAAATGGTCTCCGAGCCTGATGCGGAATCAAATTCGTCGGTTACCTTGCCCCTGCTACTGCGGGTCCAGGAAGGCGCCGCAACCGCCAATATCACGACGCCCGCTAGGACTAGTGGGATTCCTGCGAAAATCATTACTGCCTGAAATGCGCTCACTCACCTAGCCTAATGTGCGCCAGCGAGGCAAGCCCTTACGGTGGTGTCATGACGAGCGCGCAACCCGATGCCCCCATGAACTACCCGCAACTGCCCGATAGCGGGATCGTTGACGACTTCCACGGGGTGAGCGTCCCAGATCCCTATCGTTACTTGGAGGATCCGCAAGACGCCCGAACCACCCAGTGGTTGCAGGCTCAGGAACTTCTGATGGATGCACAGCGAAACGCGTGGACATCGCGTGAGCACTACGTGGATCGAGTGGGTGAATTACTAGGGTCTGGCGCTATTTCCCCGCCATATATTCGTGGGGATCGAACCTTCTTCACCAAGCGCGAACCTGGCCAGCAGTTTGCCGTTCTTTACGTTCGTGACACCAATGACTCACACACCAACCCACAGACGGCGCGGGTCCTGATCGACCCCATGGCCATGGACCCCGAAGGTCACACGACTCTGGACAGTTGGCAGCCGTCAAAAGAAGGTGATCAACTCGCTTACCAGATTTCACAAGGTGGGAATGAAGAGTCTGACGTCTATGTGATGGATGTTGAAAGCGGCGAAACAATTGAGGGGCCCATAGATCGGTGCAGGTATTCACCAATTGCTTGGCTCAAAGGTGGCTCCGCCTTTTATTACGTTCGCAGGATTGCGCCGGAACTACTACCGGAAAGCGAGCGCCACTTTCATCGACGTGTTTACCTGCATACTGTGGGAGCGGATCCCCACACGGACGTCCTCGTCTTCGGTGCCGGGATGAATATGACCAACTATTACGGGGTAAGCGTTTCGCGTGACGGACGCTGGCTTGAGGTGTCATCAAGTGAAGGCACTGAGCCACGGAATGATCTGTGGGTTGCTGACCTAACAGCAAGTACACCTTCAAGTCCTGCGTTCGAACTGGTTCAAGGCGATGTTGACGCGCAAACTTCGATCACTTTTGGCAGAGATGGTCGAGCTTATATATTTACTGATCGCGATGCCCCCCGCGGAACGGTGCTTGTTACAACACCTGGGTCTTGGAATCCTCAATCTTGGACAACACTGATCCCCGAGCCAGAAGACTCGGTACTGGATTCGGTCACCCTCCTTGACGGTGAAGATCTTGATCAAGACCAACTGCTGGTAGTTCACTCAAGTCACGGCGTTGCACACATGGCAATGCACGTTGCAGCAGATGGCACGTTCTTGTACAACCTTGAGTTGCCAGGAGCAGGAACAATTGGTGGCCCCGTTGAGCATATTGACGGTGGCCCGATTACTTGGATCGTTTACACCGATCACACGACTGTTCCAACGGTGTACGAATTTGATGCCCGCACACGAAAACTCACCCTGTATGCGACTCCCCCGGGTGCCGTGCAAGCACCAGAGGTGCACTCCGAACTGATCACGTATCCCTCACTTGATGGAACCATAATTCGCATGTTTGTTATCTCGCCAACAGGTACACCCGACAAGCCTCGACCAACAATTCTCTATGGCTACGGCGGCTTTGGCATTCCGCTACAGCCCGGGTATAGCGCAGCAATCCTTGCCTGGGTTGAGTCTGGTGGCGTGTGGGCGATTGCGAACTTGCGAGGTGGCGGTGAAGAGGGTGAAGACTGGCACCGCGCTGGCATGTTGGCTAATAAGCAAAATGTCTTCGATGACTTTCACTCAGCTGCTGAATACCTGATCGCTCAAGGCTGGACCACGAGTGAACAACTCGGAATTTACGGCGGTTCAAATGGTGGCCTCCTCGTTGGTGCTGCGATGACTCAGCGCCCAGAACTTTTCAATGCTGTTGTTTGTGTTGCTCCTCTTCTGGACATGATTCGTTATGTCGAAAGCGAATTGGGTCCGACGTGGACCGTGGAGTACGGAGACCCAGCCGATTCCGAGCAATTCGGCTGGCTTCATTCCTACTCGCCGTACCACCGGGTGACCAAGGGAACGGATTACCCAGCGACCATGTTCGCGATCTTCGACAATGACACTCGCACAGATCCCATGCATGGACGCAAGATGGCAGCTGCCGTTCAGGCTAATACCAATGGAACTCGACCTATCCTGGTTCGCACGGAAAAAAACGTGGGACACGGCGCTCGGTCATTGAATAAGTCCATTGAGGAAAGTGCCGATACATTAGCGTTCATGTCGCACTGGACCGGGCTAGATCGCTAGGGGGTCTAACATGAATTGGGATGCAATCTCCGAAGCAATCGATTCGTTCCGTGATGGCCCATGGGATGCACCGATTCATATCTTTCTGATCATAATTCTCGCTTTCGTGGCATCGAAAGTGGCATCAATCGCCATTCATCGAATTGTCAATCGAGCCACGAAAAAGGGTACGGCAATCGATTTTTCAGACTTACGAAACACCACGGATATAAAAACAGTCTCAGATCAACTCCTGGAAAATCGAGTTTCCCAACGCGCCAATGCTCTCGGGTCACTAGCAAGGAGCGCAGCCGTCATCCTCATTTGGACTGTTGCGGTTCTCACGATCATGACCGAGGTCGGGTTAAATGTGGGGCCTCTCCTCGCCAGTGCGGGAGTCCTCGGAGTCGTTATCGGCTTCGGTGCCCAAACATTGGTGGCTGATTATCTTGCTGGAATTTCAATGGCCCTGGAAGATCAACTAGGCGTAGGTGACGTGGTCGATTGTGGTGTCGTTTTGGGAACAGTAGAGCAAGTTGCATTGCGCTACACCAGAATCCGAGACTTCTTTGGAGTTGTTTGGTACGTGAGAAACGGCACTATCGCCTATATCGCAAACCAAAGCCAAGGCTGGACATATGCGATCGTTGATCTCGCCCTGAATTACGACGCAGATCTATCAAAGGTGCGAGAAGTGATTGACGCGGAGGGACAACTCATAGCCCTTGATGCCAGCTACGACTCGGTCTTCATGGACGCACCCGTCTATGCAGGTCTAGAGGAGGCACGCGGTGACGCAATCGTGGTACGCGTAATGGCAAAAGTGGTCCCCGACCAGCAATTCATTGCCGCTCGTCTGCTTCGAGAGCGAGTTAAGGGCGCACTAGATGGGGCTGGACTGCACATTCCACTAGCTCAAATCCAGATCATTGATGGGAAAATTAATGATGGAGAAGAAACCCCATGACCGAATCTGAATTGACGCCTTATGAACGTTTCGGTGGGAATGATTTCTTCGTCAGCCTCGTTCATAATTTTTATCAACGGATCCCCCATGATCCGATTCTGGGCAAAATGTATCCAAGTGATGACTTGGAAGGTGCCGAGTGGCGACTACGCGCATTCTTGGAGCAATATTGGGGTGGACCAGATACCTACAGTGAAGAACGCGGACATCCCCGCCTTCGCATGCGTCACATTGGGTTCCACATTGATGGGGAGGCGCGTGACCGCTGGCTCGCCATCATGGCCGCAGCAATCGCCGATCAGGGGATGGATGCGAACCTGGAATCAGAGTTATGGAAGTATTTAGTATCTGCTGCTTACGGAATGCAGAATGTTCCTGACGAAACACCCGGGAATCAGGAATCAATACCACTATCGGAGGCTTAGTCGTGCCCAGCGGAAAAAATGAATGGTGGCGCGATGCTGTCATTTACCAGGTCTACCCACGCTCTTTCGCTGATAGCGACGGCGACGGGCTAGGGGACATCCCTGGAATTCTCAACAGAGTGAACTACCTGGATAACTTGGGAGTCGATGCGATATGGATTTCGCCCTTTTACGACTCCCCACTGCTTGACGGTGGCTACGACGTGAGGGACTATCGACTTGTTGACCCACGTTTGGGCGAGGTGTCAGACATTGAGGATCTGCTCTCAGCAGCGCATTCCAGGGGGATGAAAATCTTCATGGACATCGTGCCCAACCACACGAGCAGCGAACATGCTTGGTTTCAAGAGGTTCTCCACTCCGAACCAGGTTCACCCGCCTGGGATCGCTATGTCATTCGGGAAGGTAGGGGCACCAATCACGAGTTGCCACCCACAAATTGGCAGAGCGTTTTTCATGGTGATGCCTGGTCACCACTCGTTTTGGCGAGCGGGGAAAAAACCAAATTTTGGTACCTACACATTTTTGATTCCTCACAGCCCGACGTTAATTGGGAAAACCCCGAGGTCCGCGCCGAATTTGAAGACATTCTGAAATTTTGGTTCGACCTGGGAATTGATGGATTCCGAATTGACGTGGCACATGGTTTGATCAAGGATCAAAGTTTCCCCGATATTAATTACGACTCAATTCCCGAACAAGAACTACTCGGCGAACCAATCTTGACGCCCTTTTGGGATCAAGATGGCGTGCACGAGGTGTACCGCAGTTGGCGCAAACTTGCCGATAGTTACGACCCACCTCGAGTCTTCTGCGGCGAAACCTCGGCACCTTCCCCCGAACGACTTGCCCTGTATCAGCGCCCCGATGAACTTCATACCTCATTCAATTTTGATTATTTGCGGGCTGGATTTGATGCCGTCAAACTCAAGACGTCGGTCGATGCGACCTTGCTCAATCACAAGTTGGTGAATGCTCCAGCTACCTGGGTTCTCTCGAATCACGACATTGTTCGACATGCCACCCGGTTGGCTCCCGGGCAAAGTGAGCACCCAACTGTTATGCCAACGCCGGAAAACTCTGATCGGGGTTTGTCCCGCGCTCGCGCAGCGACCTTATTTACTCTTGGGCTTCCTGGCTCCACATATTTGTATCAAGGTGAAGAGCTTGGTTTACCTGAAGTCCTTGACCTGCCAGGCGATGCACGTCAAGATCCCGTGTGGTTCCGAACAAAAGGTAAAGAACTCGGGAGAGACGGTTGTCGGGTTCCCATCCCTTGGTCGGGCGATATTCCCTCCTATGGTTTCGGCCCCGGTGAAAACTCGTGGCTCCCCCAGCCGGACTCCTGGCAAAATTTAAGTGTCCAGGCCCAAGAATCAGGCGACACCACTTTGAACTTCTATCGTGATGCACTCGCGAAGAGGCGCGCAGAGCCTGCTACCGGTGACGGCGAACTTGAATGGCGTATGAACGAATTCACAAATGCAAATGAGTCGATTCTCGCTTACCGCCGGCCACACCCCACCCAGCCACTCACCTGCATCATGAACACTGGCGATGGCATGTGGAAAGTTCCACAAGTTTTCGGGACCGAGGTCCTCGTCACTTCAGGTCCTGAGGTCGCCGTTGTCGATTCAGGTGATGGTGAACACTTAGTGATTGGGCCCGAGACCTGTGTGTGGGTTCGCGGCTAGTTCCCTGATGGAGGAAGACACACTTCAGGATTTGACTAAGCGCATTCGGGTTCGGGTTGTAGGTCCTTCAGCCAGAAGGAGCACCTGTCCGCGAGGGGTACTTAGTCTTTTCCATGGACCGCAGGTTGCAGCTGAGATTTTTATTGGTTCATCCCAGATCAGGTTCAATCGCTGAGCCGCGTAAAGCACTTTGACCGGCAGTCCTCCCCACCCTGGACGGTTCCATATTTCTTCAGCTAGGTCGGCTTTGCCCCGCTCACCCAGGCCAATGCTTCGGCGATCAAATTCGCTCGCCGCTTCATTGATGATTGGGATCACGTCGCTTGCCACCGCGTGAATCGGAATCTGCCATCCGGTTGACGGAGGTAACTCGGAAAGGGTCGCACCGTCAACGCCAGCTAATGGTTCTAGGGAATCAAGATCAATTAAGCCCGATGAATTGGATAGCAGAGTCACAACATCGCGGCCAGTTGTGATCACATCGCATGGAGCTCCCGTACCAATTTTTGCAGGCATGGCAATGAATGCGTGCAGGTTCAGAGGAATTGCTGCGTAAAAAGCCACCGCGCTCGGCGAGGTGACTACGCGAACGGCAATACTGGAGTTCCATTCGATTTGTTTCTCTAGAATCGAAATGAGGGTGCGCAGTTCAGTTGAACCAATTGTCACCTGCACGAACTACTCCACTTCAAGAATGCTCATGAGAGCACTGCGTAATGTGTCGGGAATGGGAACTGCCTTGTCGTTATCAAAGCACACCATGACACTTTCTGCTTCCGCAGCAAGTACTCCGGCAGCACTTATGATTCGATATTTCATTCGGTAGGAAGTATTACCGACCGAACTCACCCATGTTTCAATGGTGAGCGGCTCCGTCGAGTAGAAAATTGGATGCCGGAAATCAATGGATTGATGAACCATGACTTGACTTACATTCATAATTCCAGAGTAATTAATCTGTGTGAATACACGAATTCGAGCTTCCTGAAGGTAGTCCAGAAAAACAACATTGTTTACATGCCCCTGGGGGTCAAGATCGCTATAGCGAGAATGAACCTGCGTTATGAGAACTGTCATGATCCCTGTTAATCGCGAGTCAGTTTGCGGTAGGTCGCGCGGGTTGGTCGAGCAGCTTCTTCACCCAAACGCTCAATCTTGTTCTTTTCGTAACCTTCGAAGTTTCCTTCGTACCAGAACCATTGTGAGTCACCTTCATAAGCCAAAATGTGTGTTGCGATTCGGTCCAAGAACCAGCGATCATGGGAGGTGATCACCGCGCAGCCGGGGAACTCAAGCAACGCTTTTTCAAGTGAACCGAGCGTTTCAACGTCAAGGTCGTTTGTTGGTTCGTCCAAGAGCAGCAAGTTTCCACCCATTTTCAGGGTCAGAGCCAAGTTCAAGCGGTTTCTCTCTCCACCGGAGAGGACCTTTGCTTGTTTTTGCTGATCTGGGCCCTTAAAACCAAAGACCGAGACATAAGCACGCGAGGGCATTTCGACATTGCCAACCTTGATCCAATCCAAGCCATCTGAGACAACTTCCCAAACGTTTTTAGTTGGGTCCAAACCAGAACGACTCTGATCCACATAAGACAATTTCACGGTCTCGCCGACCTTAAGCTCACCGGAAGTGGGCAAGGTGTCTTTGTTCGAAGTATCACCTTCGGCTGCAGCCACAATCATGTTGAACAATGTTGTCTTACCCACACCATTGGGGCCGATCACACCGACGATTCCGTTACGAGGCAATGTGAATGAAAGATTGTCAATCAACATACGGTCATCAAAACCTTTAGTGAGACCTTTTGCTTCAACAACAACTGAACCAAGGCGTGGACCTGGTGGGATTTGAATCTCTTCCATGTCGAACTTGCGGGTCTTTTCAGCCTCAGAGGCCATTTCCTCATAACGATCCAAGCGGGAACGCGACTTTGTCTGGCGAGCCTTGGCATTGGACCGAACCCACTCAAGTTCGTCAGTCAACCGCTTTTGCAACTTCACATCTTTTTGGCCCTCGACTTTGAGTCGGGCAGACTTCGTTTCCAGGTAAGTTGAGTAGTTACCTTCATACGGGTAGGCGCGACCGCGATCAAGTTCCAAGATCCACTGGGCAACGTTGTCGAGGAAGTACCTATCGTGGGTGATCGCAATGACTGTGCCAGGGTATTTTTCCAAGTGTTGCTCAAGCCATTGAACACTCTCAGCATCAAGGTGGTTGGTTGGTTCGTCGAGCAGCAGTAGATCAGGCTGCTGCAATAACAACTTACAAAGCGCCACCCTTCGCCTCTCACCACCGGAGAGGACTGAAATTTCAGAATCGGCAGGTGGGCAACGAAGGGCATCCATTGCCTGCTCGAGTTGGTTGTCGAGATCCCATGCGTTGCGATGGTCAATCTCTTCCTGGAGTTTGCCCATCTCTGCTAAGAGGACGTCGTAATCTGCGTCAGGCTCCGAGAGTTCAACGGAAATTTGGTTAAACCGATCAACCATTCCTTTGGTCTCGGCAACACCTTCTTGTACGTTTTCAAGAACTGACTTGCTCTCATCGAGATTTGGTTCTTGCATGAGGATGCCGACGGTGTAGCCCTCATGGAGTTTCGCCTCTCCATTGGACACTTCGTCCAGACCTGCCATGATCTTCAAAAGACTTGATTTACCCGATCCATTGGGACCAACAACACCAATTTTGGCACCGGGCAAGAATGAAAGGGTTACGTTGTCCAGGACGACTTTGTCGCCATGAGCTTTACGTGCTTTTTGCAGTGTATAAATGAATTCAGCCATGGCATCGAAGCCTAGTGCGGCTCCGATGCCCCGGCTGCATCACCCAACGCCGAGTATTTCTCCCGTCTCGATGTCAATGCTCTCGATCACATTTTCATTTTGGTCACCCTCATGTCCGATTCGGTCCAGATAGTCGACGGTGTCTTGACCTAATGCATCTGCCAACATGCGGCGCTCACTTTCAACCACTGAGTCTTTTCGCGTCTTAGTGAAAACCGAAGTCCCACGTGCAAGGTCTGCCCCAACGGCAATAGCCTCGATATCCACATAGCGCATCATGTGGGTGTGGTCCCCGCAGACCTTCTCATGTTCACGGCTACGCATGCGGCCTGTCACAACTACCGGCATTCCCTTCATCAAACTCGATGCGACGTTGTGTGCCATTTGCCGCCAGCAACTCACAGTGAAGTAATGGGTATCCCCATCAATCCACCGTTCATTGGCCCGATCAAAGCGACGAGTCGTACTCGCAACCCGGAATGAAGCAACTGCTTCACCGGAAGGCGTGAATCGTAATTCAACGTCGTTAACCAGATTTCCTACAACTTCGAGTGTTATGTCGTTCATCACTAACCTCAACTTTCCTTGTGGCACCTTCAACAGTGCGATTACTGGAAAGAATCAAGCAAAATTCAGGCCAAAAGAACCCCCAAGTGCGAGTTGTGGACTCAAGACAACATAGGAGCAACATGTGGATACCCATTAATGCAAGACTGTGCAAATGCTCACCAACATTGGTCGCTACGCATTAGGACTATTTCTCCTCTTTGCCTCATTCGGGCACTTTTTTTCGGCCGACGAATTTCTCGCCCAGGTACCACCTTGGATGCCAGCCCCAGAATTGGTTGTTCTGCTCTCCGGTGTCGTTGAACTAGCACTCGGCCTCGCCCTCATTTTTTCACCAAGGAAATGGTTGCCAATTATTGGATGGGCGACAGCAGCATTTTTCATAATCATTTTCCCAGGCAACCTGTGGCAATACTTCGAAGGCAGGGACGCATTCGGACTCGATAGCGATGCAGCACGTCTCGTGCGATTGCTCTTCCAGCCCCTACTTGTTATTTGGGCACTATGGTCCACCAGAGCCTTTACCACTTGGCGGAAGCGCTCAACCGCTAAATAACCAAAAAGATGAATTCGTGGCCTAAGCCGGTCAACAGCACGATCGCGCCCCTTGCAATACTTGCGCCGATACACACGGCCCGTCAGGGCATGCGCCCGTAGCTCAATGGATAGAGCAATCGGTTTCTACCCGGTCGGTT
>JAFMCP010000003.1 GCA_017857705.1 Candidatus Nanopelagicales bacterium | reverse complement strand
CAACTGCCCGACCACTTGACGCAATTCTCAGTGAAGAAGGAAAAGACAACTCGGTTCGACTAGAAGCGGCTCGCGTCTGGATTGTTGACCCACTGGACGGCACTTGGGAATACGGGCAAAACAGAAAAGACTTTGCGGTCCATATTGCACTGTGGGATACCCAAGATCAAAAACTCAGCGCGGGAACCGTAGACCTCCCCGAGCAGGGAATGACAAGAAGTGTCCTTGATGAAGTTGAAGTGGTTGCCGCGGCAGATTCGGTCATTCGCGTAGTCGCATCTCGATCACGGCCACCGGCTAGTTTGGGTGCGATAGTTGCACGACTGGGTGAATTACTCACTGAAGCTGGGATCTCACATAGTGGCGTAGAAATTGTGGACGTCGGATCCGTTGGCGCAAAAGTAAACGAGATTCTGTGTGGTCGCGCCGACATTTACTTGCACAACACCGGCTTCTACGAATGGGATGTTGCGGCGCCATACATTGTGGCCGAGCATTACGGTCTTATTGCATCTCACATGAACGGGGATCCAATTTATTTTAATTACATGCCTCCTTATGTCACCGACCTCGTGGTGTCCAGGGCTGATCTGTATCCGCATGTTCTGCGGGCCATTAAGGAAACCCAGGGAGCGTGAGTAAGACACAACCACTTGCTGGCCTGCTTGAATTAACCAAAGCCGACCCGGCATTTTTGGCCATTGCTGAGAGTTCCCAAGTAGCAAAAACGGTTGATCTTGTCGGCCCGAGTGTGATTTACCCGCTGGTGATTGCCAAGATCGCTAGCGAGCAGGGGACGGGTATTACGTTAGTGCTGACAACAACGGGTCGGGCAGCCGACGAATTAGCTGCTGACCTCAGCGCCTATTTGCCCACTGAAGGAATCGCGGTATTCCCAAGTTGGGAGACGCTGCCTCATGAACGGCTCTCACCATCTGCTGACACGGTCGGTAAGCGCATGGCTGTGTTGAGGCGACTCGCTCACCCGATTATTGGAAGTGTGCACGCAGCTCCCATTAAGGTCTTGATCACCTCGGTTCGTGCCGCATTGCAACCAATAGTCGCCGACCTCGGGGATCAGGATCCTGTTGAGTTGAAAGTCGGGGACAAGGCTTCCCTCACCGAAACCGTTAAGGGACTGGTCGCGCTTGGGTATGAACGGGTGGACCTAGTTGACCGTCGTGGTCAAATTGCCGTGCGAGGAGGAATCCTCGATGTTTTCCCACCAACCCAAGAGCACCCAATTCGGATTGAGTTCTGGGGAGATGACGTTGAAGAACTTCGATACTTCGCGGTTGTTGATCAGCGTTCACTGGATGTTGCCGAGCATGGACTGTGGGCACCACCCGTCCGCGAACTCCTGTTGACCGAAGAGGTCAAGGCGAAAGCCCAACTGCTTGGAGCCGCCCACGTTGAAGTGGCGGCAATGTGCGAGCAGATTGCAAACGGAATAGCTGTTGAGGGGATGGAGTCCCTATCCGCGGCGCTCGCCGGTGAGATGAAACCGCTACATGAACTCTTACCAGCGGAGTCATCGTTAATTTTGATGGAACCGGAACGAATTAATTCGAGGGCACTTGATGTTGTTAAAACGGCAGAAGAGTTTTTAACGGCTGGCTGGCATAGTGCGGCGGTCGGTGGGGCGACACCCATTGATTTTGCTGGATCAATGTTCACAATCATGTCCGAGGTTGTAGATCAAGTGCGTGCACGAAATGGTTGCGTGTGGAATCTCACTCAACTTCCCCGTGACCTTGATGAGCGCGTGATCAACTGTGAAGCGAGTGCATTCAGCGGTTACCACGGTGACTCTGAGATTGCTGGAAAAGATATTGCTCAAGCACTGGAGGCGGGTTCCACGGTCGTAATCACTGCTCTGGGGCATGGGTCAATTGATCGAATCGCTGAAGAATTTGGCAGCCAAGGAATCAGTGTGGTCAAGGCTGATTCAGTGTCGATCCCGGCAGTGCCCAAGGTTGCTCAACTCATCACCGCATCCGTGGATAAGGGCTTTCATCTGGCGAATTCTCGACTTTGGGTACTGAGCGAATCAGACTTGATGGGCGCAAAGTCGCTGTCCAAGGATCTGAAAAAAATGCCGGTTCGCCGCCGTGGCGCTGTTGACCCCTTGACCCTGAATTCGGGTGACTACATTGTTCATGAACATCATGGAGTGGGACGTTATGTTGAAATGATCACCCGAACAATTGGTGGAGCAGAGCGCGAGTATTTGATAATCGAGTATGCGCCAAGTAAGCGCGGTCAACCAGCAGATCGACTCTTTGTGCCAATGGACCAGCTTGATTTGATTACCCGTTACATAGGTGGGGAAGCTCCCAGTGTTCACCGACTTGGTGGTGCAGACTGGCAAAAAACAAAAGGTCGTGCCCGCAAGGCTGTTAAGCAAATCGCAGGTGAACTCATTCGGCTCTATGCGGCACGACAATCATCCAAGGGCTACGCATTCGGAGCTGATACTCCGTGGCAGGCCGAATTGGAAGATGCTTTTGCCTACATTGAAACACCCGATCAGCTCAGCACGATAGACGAAGTGAAGCGAGACATGGAGCGACAAATACCCATGGACCGTTTGGTGTGTGGTGACGTTGGGTTTGGCAAGACCGAGATAGCTGTCCGTGCAGCCTTTAAGGCGGTACAAGATGGAAAGCAGGTAGCTTTATTGGTCCCCACAACACTTTTAGTCCAACAACACTTCACAACTTTCTCCGAGCGCTATAGCGCTTTCCCCGTCACGGTTGCCGCGTTATCCAGGTTTACACCGGCGTCGCAGGTTAAGGAGACGCTTGCTGGGTTGGCCCAGGGGAGTGTCGACATTGTGATCGGTACCCATCGGCTACTAACCCCTTCGGTGAAATTTAAAGACTTGGGTTTGGTAATCGTCGACGAAGAACAGCGTTTTGGTGTTGAACACAAAGAGCATCTAAAAGCATTGAGAACCAATGTCGACGTGTTGGCCATGAGTGCAACTCCCATTCCTCGGACCTTGGAAATGGCGGTAACGGGTATTCGGGAGATGTCGGTCATCCAAACACCGCCCGAAGAGCGGCACCCCGTCCTCACTTTCGTTGGTCCCTACGACGAGAAGCAAATTTCCGCTGCAATTCATCGTGAACTTTTACGTGAGGGTCAAGTCTTTTTCATTCACAATCGAGTTGAGTCAATTGATCGAGTTGCAGCAAGAATTCGAACTTTGATACCGGAAGCACGCATTGCTGTAGCACACGGCCAAATGAGTGAAGGCGCACTGGAATCTGTAATTGTCGCATTCTGGGAGAAAGAAATCGACGTTCTTGTGTGCACAACAATCGTTGAGTCGGGGATTGATATCCCTAATGCGAACACCTTGATTGTGGACCGTGCTGACAAGTTTGGCCTGTCGCAAATGCATCAACTACGTGGCCGAGTGGGCCGAGGACGCGAACGCGCTTACTCATATTTTCTATACGACCCCAATAAGCCTCTCACGGAAACGGCCCATGAACGCCTAGCCACAATTGCTCAACGAACCGACCTTGGGTCTGGAATGCAAATAGCACTTAAAGATCTGGAGATTCGAGGAGCTGGCAACATGCTCGGAGGTGAACAAAGTGGCCATATCGCCGACGTCGGTTTTGACCTTTATTTGCGCTTAGTGGGTGAAGCGCTCTCTGAATACAAGAATGAACCGGCCAAAGAGGTCAATGACGTTCGGGTTGAATTGCCGATCGATGCCAGCATTCCAACAGATTACGTCCCCCAGGAACGATTGCGCCTCGAGGCTTATAAGCGTTTAGCCGATGCCAGCACCAATGAAGCCGTTGACGAGGTTGGCGCCGAACTGGTAGACCGTTACGGTGCTATGCCCAGCGAACTTGAGGCTCTCATAGGGGTAGCTCGTTTTCGGGTTGCCGCTAAGGCAGCAGGGGTGCAAGAGGTTATCGCTGCGGGCAAAACAATCCGGATATCACCCGTGACGCTGCCAGAGTCTCGAAGTATGCGGGTCCAGAGGATTTATCCGGGAACGACCATTAAGGAGGCTGCTCACATTTTGCTCGTACCTAAGCCGACTTCGGGTACGGGTATTGGTGCTCCTGAACTGCGAGATACCCAACTCCTAGACTGGCTCCACGAGTTTTTCACTATTGTGTTTACCGGCCCCTGAAGATCTGGAGATTCTGTGTCCTACATGTTCGTTAAGCCCACCCGCCACCGATTAGCCGCTGTTGTCGGTATCGGGTTAATCGCCGTAGCCATCGGGCTCGGTGGATGTAGTACACCCACAGCCGGTGCTGCTGCGGTCGTGGGGGATCAACGTATTAGCGAGTCCACTCTCAACGAAAAAGTACAGGCTGTTTTAGCCCTACAGGGACTGCCTTCGACGGATTCATCAAATGAGCTGATCACCAACACACTTGATCAAATGATCACTGAGATTTTGGTCAACGAATTGGCTAGCCGTGAGAAAATTGAAGTAACTCAAGGGGAGATTGACAATCTACGACTCCAATACGTCACCCAAGCTGGTGGATCGCAAGCATTTGAAGAACAAATTGGTCAACAGGGTATTGCAATACAAGATGTTGACCCAATCATTCGCGTGAATCTTCAGGTCTCAAAATTGGGGGACGTGTTGGCTCCAAATGCCGAGCCCGACGCAAAGAGCGGAGCCGTATTTATTGCTATTTCTGAGTTGAGTAGCGAACTCGGTACCGAGGTGTCCCCTCGCTTTGGTATCTGGGACCCGGAGAATTTGACCGTTGGTCCAAGTGTCAATTCGCTCTCGGAGCCGCAAAGTATTGACCTCGGCTCGGAGTAATACGTGAGAGGAAGTCATTTCACCCAATTGGTGGCGATCCTTGATCAGCTGAGATCCCCGGGTGGTTGCCCATGGGATGGCGAACAAACTCACCAGAGCCTCGTCGAGTACTTGATCGAGGAAGCTTATGAAAGTGTCGAGGCTATTGATGCCAATGACAGCGAGGCAATGTGTGAAGAGTTGGGTGATCTGCTCCTTCAGGTTGTTTTCCATGCACGGATTTCACAAGAACAGCCGGGGGGCTGGGACATTGACGCTGTCATTGACGGCATCACTGAAAAACTGATTCGCCGGCATCCACATGTATTTGCGGACGGTTTAGCAACGCAGGGCAACGATGCTCACACCTCTGCTGATGTAGAAATTGATTGGCATGAGCGTAAGGCAAAAGAGAAGAAGCGAGACTCAGTTACCGAGGGGATCCCCGAAGCCTTACCAGCACTCATGCGTGCACAAAAACTCATCTCTCGGAGTAAATCTGTCGCAGTTCCAGATCCGGCTTACCTAGCAGAAACACATGAGATCGTCGATAGCCTAGGGTCAGAAGAGCAACTGGGCGACTACCTGTTTGCGTTGGTCAGTTCAGCGAGTTCCCGCGGTTTAGATTCCGAAGCCGCCGTGAGAAAGGCCGTCCTGCGTCGAATGCAGGAGATTCGATCCAATGAGTGATCTCACCAGTAGCGCACAGCAAGACTTTAATTTAATCGCGTCGCGGGTTATTCGGGACGCATTTGCGATGGACCCGGTAAAGGCCACCTGGATGGGTGAGCATTCATTCGATTCCGAACTACCCGATTTCACCGCGATTGGTCAAGAGGAGTTTGCGCACAGGATCGAGGGTTATCTCACGGCGCTAGATGCGGTCGACGATATTGAACTCGAGCTATCCGATCTGGTTGACCTCGAAATCTTGCGCGCATTTCTGACTAAGACGCATTTTGATATTCAACACGTTGCGCCTCATACCTGGAATCCCATGCTGTGGAATCCAGGTACAGCAATTCACTTACTGCTTTCCCGTGACTTCGCGCAACTGGATGAACGCATGGCTAATGTGGCGGCGCGATGCGCAAAGATTCCCGCGTTTTTTGAGCAAGCGCGGGCAACACTTCGCGAGATGCCCGCCATCCACTGTGAGACTGCAATCGACCAACTTGAAGGAACCAAAGTCCTCCTTGAATCCCTTGCTTGTGATCGGCACGTCATGGACTCGGTGGAACACCAGATTGAATGGCTCAAAGACCAGCTACCACTTGCGCAGAGGTCCCCGCGCATGGGCTCCGAAACTTATGCAGGGATTTTGTGGCATAGCCTTGATGCTGAAAGCAGCGTGCAGGACCTACTCGCTTCCGCGAACGAGCATCTTGATCACGTGAGTGCGCAGATGCTGCGAGTGGCGCACGAGTACCTAGCCGAATCCGGAGTCAAATTACTGGGTGAACCAGTCGCGGCGGCCCTTGAGCATATTGCCCAAAACGCTCCCGTCACCGACTCAACACTGCTGGCCGAGGTGTATTCGGCCGTGGAAGCGGCAAGAGCATTCACGATTGAGCACGATCTCGTTACGGTTCCGGAAATTGACGTCGAAGTTATTGAAATGCCCGAGATTCACAGGGGAGTGGCAGTCGCTTATTGCGATTCCCCTGGACCACTAGAGAGCGCAAACGTTCCTACTTTCGTCGCGGTATCACCGGCGCCGGAGCACTGGACCAGTGAGCGCAAAGTGAGTTTTTATCGTGAGTACAACGCCGTGCAAATCCACGACCTGACTATTCATGAAGCAATACCGGGACATGTACTTCAATTGGCGGCTGCGAATCAAGGGAGTCAGCAGAGCCTCACGCGAAGATTCGGATTTAGTGGCACCTTCGTTGAAGGATGGGCAATTTATGCGGAAGAACTCCTTATCTCACATGGTTATGCGCCAGAGCCAACCAAACTCAGTGCACTTGCTGTCACTTTGCAGCAATTAAAAATGCAAGCCCGCATGACCATCAACACCATTCTTGATATTGGCGTTCACGCCCAAGACATGAGCGAAGAACAGGCAATGAATCTGATGCTCACTCGGGGGTTCCAAGAAGAAGGTGAGGCTGTCGGTAAGTGGAGGCGCGCCCTACTTACGGCTGGCCAACTTCCCACCTATTTTGTTGGCTACAAGGAGGTTTCTAGTCTCATCGGTGATTTGCAACTACTGCACCCAGATTGGTCGCTTCGGCAAATACACGATTTGATTTTGCAGTTCGGGTCGCCTTCACCACGCCATCTGCGCACCCTGCTAGGCCTGTGAGCCTGATTGTGTTTCAATGTTGCTGTGCATAAACAATTAATTGCGTTCATACTCACCGTCCCTCTGCTGCTCACGGGATGCTCTTCGCAGAGTGATTCGAATCCGTTGTCATCGCCTATGACTTCTCAATCGAAAGGCCCGCAAGGCAATGCGGCTACCAGTGATGCTTGCGCTGTGATTGACCAAATGCAATTGTCTCTGTCCACCGCAGTGACTGACCTAGTAGCCAATCCAGATCTTGTTTCGACTTTTGATGCGGAGTTTGCTAAGCAGGTCGCATTACTTAATGACCTCATCAACTCCCTTCAAGGTGACTCACCCGAGCAACAGAAACTGCAGGCCGATCTTGAGACCGCATTACGTGCGAAAGAAGATGCGGTGACAATTTTCAATGAGGCTCAAATAGAAGATAATGTGTTCTCGAAAACACTCGGAATGGCTAAGGCAGCACTGTCAGCAGGTGAAGCGGTTTCCGCTGCGGAGCAAGTGTTAAGTGGCCTCACCGGACAATTGCAATGCGCCCCTTAATGCCTTGTAAATAACACTTTTGTAATTCAACATGTAGCCTGAATTGTCACACCCCACGATCAAGATGATCTCATTCGACGAGAGTTGAATTCGGCCAAGTTGGGGGGAGGCCGAGAGTGCGCCGGTGATTAACTTCGCTGGCGCACTTGCTTTATGACAATCCGTATGACGGCAATGACAACCACGATCGCGATTAATGCCGCGATGAATGGCACTAAGAATCCAGCGAAGGTGATCGCTGCAGCGAATGTGTTAATTAGCGCATTCCACCCATCCAGTATTCCTTGGATAAAGTTGGGTGAGTCGGTCGTTGCACTGGGATCGGCTGAAATGCTGACGTAAACGGTGGACAGGTCTACTTGATCTTGCAAAAATTCACGCTGAGCAACGAGTGAATCGCGCTCAGCGGTGCGAGCTGTTAATTCTGATTCAACGGCCACAAGGTCAGCAACGGAAGTGGCATCTGCTTGAAGTGTGGTGAGAGTTGCGATAGACGTGTTTAACGTGTCAATGCGACTATCAAGGTCAATGACGGTGGTAGTCACATCAAGGGTTGACGTGCTGAGAAAAGTTACCTCACCCACTGATGCAAGTCGATCGAGATATGCCTCAAGTTCGGCGTCAGGTATACGAACGGTGAGTGAGGAGTAATTCTGATCACTGTCGGTTCGAATATCTTGTTGTGCGACTACTCCTCCGAACTCGTTTGTTATCGCAAGAACATTGTTGGTCATGTCAGCAACGTCTGATCCTTGTAACGAAATACTTGAATTTCGTGTGAGATATTGGTCGGAAGCCTCTTGGTCAGATGAAATGGACTCGCTGGCGATTGATCCGGAGTCCATCGATCCAATGTTCATCGGTTCAGCCATGCTGCCGATGTCAGACTCATTTACGGTGCAGCCGCCTAGGGTGAGGGCTGCAAGCCCGATTCCGGCGAGGATTGCTGCCCGAGATCTACGCATGTTTTTCTCCTTAAATATGAGTGGTGCATCGAGGTGCACTGCTCTTGGCACACTTCCTAGACGCTCCTACTAAACACTCTGATGTGCAGTTATAGACATAGGTTTCCCTATTTTGATCTCAATTTCGCATCGGAGGGAAGAAATTGCTCACCTGATCACTCTGTAGACTTGCCGGCATGGCGATTATCGAAGCAGTAATTGCCCGCGAAATTCTTGACTCGCGGGGAAATCCAACCGTAGAAGTTGAGGTTCTCCTCGATGACGACACGGTCTCACGGGCAGCGGTCCCTTCGGGAGCCTCGACGGGTGCTTTCGAGGCAGCCGAAAAACGTGATGAAGATTCGCGTTATGGAGGCAAGGGCGTCTTGGTCGCCGTTGCAGCTGTCGAGGGTGAAATCGCCGATTCCATTATTGGTCTTTCAGCCGATGACCAGCGCACTGTGGATCAGGTCATGATCGACCTGGACGGAACACCAAATAAAAGTCGACTTGGCGCAAATGCGATTCTGGGAGCATCCCTCGCAGTGGCGAAAGCGGCGGCACTCTCGGCGGAGTTACCATTATTTAGATACTTGGGTGGCCCGAATGCCCACCTGCTTCCTGTCCCCATGATGAACATCCTTAACGGTGGTGCGCACGCTGATACTGGGGTCGACATTCAAGAGTTCATGATCGCCCCGATTGGTGCATCAACATTCTCCGAAGCATTGCGCAGTGGAACTGAGGTCTACCACTCACTCAAATCGGTTCTTAAGACGAATGGTTACGCAACAGGTCTTGGTGACGAAGGTGGTTTCGCACCAGATCTCCCCAACAACCGTGCGGCTCTCGAGCTTATTGTGACTGCGATCCAAGCGGCTGGATTCACCGTAGGAACTGACATTGCACTGGCACTTGATGTCGCATCAACGGAGTTCTACTCTGATGGTGCTTACACCTTCGAAGGTGCGAGTCGCTCTGCTGAATGGATGACTGCGTACTACGAATCGCTTTTAGCTGACTTCCCGCTGGTTTCAATTGAAGATGCACTGGCAGAGGATGACTGGGCGGGTTGGATTCATGCAACCAATGCAATCGGCGATCGAGTGCAACTTGTCGGGGACGACTTGTTCGTGACCAACCCAGAGCGGTTGGTACGGGGAATCGCTGAAGGTGCCGCAAATTCACTGTTGGTTAAGGTAAATCAAATTGGCTCACTGACCGAGACATTGGATGCGGTCGCGATGGCAACCCGTAACGGCTACACGTCCATGATGTCGCACCGTTCAGGTGAGACCGAGGATACGACGATCGCAGATCTCGCTGTTGCGGTGAATTGCGGTCAGATCAAAACGGGTGCACCGGCTCGCAGCGAGCGGGTCGCTAAATACAACCAACTCCTTCGGATCGAAGAAGAACTCGATGACAGCGCTCGCTACGCCGGCAGCACGGCATTTCCGCGCTTTGGCGGCGGTGTCTAAGCGCTTTTGCGCCCAGACCGTGTGACTATTGACTCGTGGCTGAAAATAAGGATCGCCTAAACGGCTCGTTAACGGGCCGTGCCTTGGTGCTCCTGATCACCGTCGGGTTAATGGGCGTACTCCTAGCAGTCCCCGTCCGCAACTATTTTGGTCAGCGTGCCGAAATCGCCGCCCTCGAAGCCCAAATCCAAGTAACCCAGGAAAATGTTGATCGACTACAACGTGAACAGCAGCGCTGGGCCGACCCCGCATACATTGCGGCCGAAGCCCGCCGCCGCTTGCTTTTTGTGATGCCAGGTGAGACCGGGTACGTGGCCCTTGGCGCTGACGGGCGTCCTGCAGCCGAGACTATTTCTGACCAAGTCGCCGAGGGTGAGCCGAATTGGTACAGCAAACTTTGGGGTGCGTTAGCCGAAGCCGACGACGCAGTTGAGCCGGGTAGTGGCTGAGATAACACCCGCGGATCTTGAACTAGTTGGCGAGCAACTTGGTCGGTTCCCGCGTGGTTGTCTGCGTGTGGCATCGCGCTGTGAATGCACCGGGCCACTTGTGGTTCAAACGGCACCCCGCTTACCTGACGGCACCCCTTTCCCAACCACCTATTATCTGACGTGTCCACGTCTTGCTGGGGCAATTGGAACCCTAGAAAGTACAGGGTTAATGCGGGAGATGGAGGCGGAATTAGCCCAAGATCAGGAACTGGCGGATCAATATCGAGCTGCACATGAGCGCTATCTGCTTGACCGCGAGAAACTCGGCGCCATCCAAGAGCTTGAAGGTATCAGCGCGGGTGGAATGCCCAATCGGGTGAAGTGCCTGCACGTATTGATCGCCCAATCCCTTGCCTGCGGCCCAGGTGTCAACCCTTTTGGTGACCGCGCATTGGCCATGCTGTCACCATGGTGGAAGCCAACCTCGTGTCTGAGCTAGCACCAATATTTGCTGCAATTGATTGCGGTACCAATGCCATTCGTCTTCTTATTGCTCGTGTGGACGGGGATCAGGTCACGGAGTTTGTTCGGGAAATGCGGACAGTGCGGTTGGGTGAAGGCGTTGATACTACGGGTGAGTTCAGTGCAGCGGCTCTTGATCGTACTTTTTCCGCCACTCGTGAATACGCTGCGCTACTCAACAACTATGACGTGAAGAAGATTCGTTTTATCGCTACCTCGGCATCGCGCGACGTGACGAATCGCGATGCCTTTAGCACTGGTATCAAAGAAATTCTTGGAGTTGAACCGGAAGTAATCAGCGGTAATGAAGAAGCCGAGTTGTCCTACCGTGGCGCACTCTCCGGACTTGAAATAAAAGGATCTGTGTTGGTCGCCGACATCGGAGGGGGATCGACGGAATTTGTGACCGCCTTAGCCGACGGTTCATTGATCTCACACAGTGTCAATATCGGATGTGTTCGCCTGACTGAGAGGCACTTGCATTCCGATCCGCCAACCCAGCTTGAAATTGGCAGCACTATCAGTGACATCGATAATCAAATCGAAATCATTAAACAAAATGTCCCGATTAATACTGGAACAACATTTATCGGACTTGCTGGATCAGTGACAACTATCGCGGCAATGGCAATGGGACTGAGTGAATACAATGCTGAGAAAATTCATGGCACACTTCTTGAAATTGAACAGGTTGAAGCGGTCACTGGTGAGTTGCTCACACTGACCCACAAGCAACGCGCAGATCTTGGGTTTATGCACCCTGGCCGAGCCGACGTAATCGGTGGGGGCGCCTTGGTTCTTCGTGAGTCCATGCGCATACTCGGCTTTGACAAAGTGTTAGTGAGTGAAAAAGATTTACTGGACGGGGCTGTCCTGAAACTCCAATAACATCCACCATTGTGAGAAGATCCCAGCATGAAATCCTTTACTAAACAAATAATTGGAATCGCAGCAATTGCGCTGGCAGCACCCTTGGTTATTCCCACGGCTGCTCAAGCAGCCGACAAGCCGGTACCGAGTAAATCGGTGTGCTCACAAGATGGCACCAAGGACTACGCTTGCATGGCAATTAATGCCACGAAAATTCCCTCTGGGGATACGGCAACTTTTACTGGGAAGATCGTGAGTGCTAAAGCTCGCAAAGGGCTGGCGAGTTGGACCAACGGCGACAATATTGTGTGTCTGACCCGTTACAAAACCAAGCCAGAAGCAGATGGTTCCTGGCCGTGGCAGTCCCTTGAGGCAGCCTGCACGACCGTTCGGAAAGATGGTGGGTTCACCATCAACGCTGAGTTTGGTCGCAAGGGCACCTACTACTACGGACTTGAAATGGGTCCATGTCGATCAAAAGATAAAGATGAATGTGGCAATTCAGATTCAATGCTTGTTGGTCTCTATGGCAAAGGTGACAAGGTCATCGCGTTGAAGACTTCCTAACCCGCTTACCCACCCCTAACTTGGTGTATACGCTTACACCCTGAAAGGGGTGGGTATGGGAATCACGATTCGCGACGTCGCGGCGGCTGCAGGTGTTTCTACGGCAACCGTGTCCCGAGCCCTCCGCGGATTGCCCAATGTCGACCAAGTAACACGTGAGCGGGTCAAAGAGGTTGCTGCCTGTCTGGACTACGTGATATCACCCAGTGCCTCGCGCTTAGCGTCAGGGAGAACCGGCTCAATTGCGGTTATTACTCCCTATATCGCCCGGTGGTTTTTTTCCGAAGTTATTGCCAGCGTTGAATCTGTGATGCAGCAAGCCGGAATGGACTTGCTACTTATGAACGTCGGTGACTATCAAAATGGTCACGCTCGAATCCCACCAACCCCTCGATTACGCCGACGAGTTGATGGCATCTTGATTGTTTCTTTGCCACCGCAAGATCCAGATCTTGAACCTATTCTGAGTCTGGGAATGCCAACGGCCATGATCGGTGGCATCGCACCCGATGTTGAATGCGTTGTCATTGATGACGTTGCGGCGGCAAGAAAAGCATCCGAATACTTGGTCTTTCTCGGTCACGAGAGAATCGCACTCATGGCTGGCGGTCCGGCGGAAGCACGTTTCACAGCTGAGTCCCAACGTGAACGTGGTTTTCATTCGGTAATGACGCAAAATTCATTAGTTGAAGATCCAATGCTGGAAGTGTTCGGACACTTCACGATCGAAGGTGGCGAGAGCGCAATGGATGCTCTGCTCAATCAATCGAATCCTCCAACTGCGGTTTTTGCCATGTCTGATGAAATGGCATTCGGTGCCATTCGTTCACTGCGCAAACATGGTCTTGAACCCGGACGTGACATTTCAATCATAGGAATTGACAACCACCCGATGTCCTCCTATTTAGGCCTGACAACTGTTTCCCAGCCAGTTTCTGAACTCGGGATAAAAGCAGGGGAACGACTCCTGGGGCAAATTGTTGGAATCGATTCTCCGGGCGGTAACGGTCGAGTGAGTGAACTTCCAACCGAATTAATCATTCGCAGTTCAACCGGCCCTAAGACTTGAGTGCACACATGGTGTCAACAAAATGGTGGCAAGAAGCAGCGGTCTACCAGATCTATCCACGATCATTCTTAGACGGAAACGGCGATGCTCTGGGAGACCTTGTTGGTGTGCAATCAAAGTTGCAGTACCTAAAGGACTTGGGAATTAGTGCCATTTGGCTTTCGCCTTTTTATCCATCTCCTCAGCATGATTCAGGCTACGACGTGGCTGATCCACGTGGGGTAGATCCAATGTATGGAACTATGAGTGATGCCCATGCATTGATCGAGCGTGCACACGAGCTGGGCATCAAACTAATGGTTGATTTGGTTCCCAACCACGTCTCCATTGAGCACCCGTGGTTCGCGGCGGCCCTTGCATCACGACCAGGATCGGCAGAACGGAAAAGGTTTCACTTTGTTGATTCAGGGGATGCACCACCAAATAACTGGGTAAGCATGTTTGGTGGGCCAGCGTGGACTCGTGTTACTGAAGCAGACGGATCACCAGGTCAGTGGTATCTGCATGTATTTGATTCAAGCCAACCTGACCTGAACTGGACGAACCCAGAAGTTGCTGCTGATTGGATTGCAACTCTGAGGTTTTGGCTTGATGCAGGAGTTGATGGTTTTCGGGTTGATGTTGCACATGGCCTGGCGAAAGACATGACGTATGCAGATTTGCCCGATCCCGTCGGGCTGACCCAGGCATTACGTTTTGATCTTGATGATGGATCACCAGAAGCTGCATCCCGGCGATTATTGATTGAGAATTCAGGTTTTTTCGATCGGGATGAACTTCACGAGATTTACCGCACTTGGCGGCTAGTGCTTGATTCCTATCCGGGTGATCGAATGGCGGTTAGTGAAGCTTGGGTTCCGGCACACCGTGCTGGTCGCTATGTGTCACCAACCTCGTTACATCAGATCTTTGGTTTTGATTTTCTCGTTGTCGCGTGGGATGCAGAAATTATGCAGGACACGATCATGCGGGCCATTACCTCAGTGGAGGTTGTTGGTGCGCCTCCCACGTGGGCCTTGTCGAATCACGATTCGCCACGAGTGGTCACGCGACTGGGTGGTGGGGAAAAAGGGTTGGCACGTGCCCGCGCACTGGCTCTGGTTGCCCACGCCCTTCCCGGTTCAATCTACGTCTACCAAGGTGAAGAACTTGGTCTGCCCGACGCCCCAATCCCTGATTCAGATCGCCAAGACCCGGTCTTTTTCCGAACAAAAGGGTCACAAAAGGGACGCGATGGCGCTCGAGTCCCGTTACCGTGGTGTGGGAAGCAACCCCCATATGGCTTCACAGAGTCGATGAATCCCACCTGGCTGCCGCAGCCAAGTGATTGGGCCGAACTCACTGTCAGCGCGGAGCAGGATCAGCCTCGCAGCATGTTGAGTCTATATTCGCGCAGCCTTAAGTTGCGTTCACAATTTTCCGGTGCAGTACGTTTCATTGAGTCCGGCGAGCCCTCCGTAATGATTTTTCATCGCGATCAAGGGATCTATATTGCGGTTAACACGGGAGACAATGATTTTTTTCTTCCTGAGCTCTTGCGAACAGCAGAAGTACTCCTAGATAGTGAAAGCGTGGAGGCATCGGGGGATAAAATCGAAGTTCTACCCCCCGACTGTACGAGATGGTTTCGTATTTCTTCTACTTGATCCGCCCCTGCATCCCCGTGGCGGTGAAAACATAAGTGCGTTGCGGATCAACATGCACTGTGTCCCCTACTCGCGGAGACGTAAACCCGCGCGAACGGGCAACGAGTTCGTTAACACCATCGGGTGTAGTTCCATAGACAAAAGTGTCGGCGCCAAGTTCCTCAACCAATGTGACCTTCATTTCAGGGCCTGTCTCGGCCAGGTTGAGGTCTTCTGGTCGTACCCCGACGAGAACGTGATCACCGTCAGCCTTGGCAAGTACATCCCGTTCAATGGGGAGAACTGTGCCTCCGGCTGGACCAAAAAATTCGGCATGATCAGAGTGGATCCGGAAACTGGTGAGCGAACCCCCAAAGACAGTGCTCGTTGGTATCGGGAGCTACTGGCCAGTCGATAGAGTTGCGCCAGAGAGGGGCAACCTTCTCGTCCCCGTAGTCCAATCGGCAGAGACACCCGGCTTAAACCCGGCACAGTGTGGGTTCAAATCCCACCGGGGACACATTGATGTTGTTCGTTTCCTGTTTATTTGTTACCCTATTGACATGTCTACACGATTCTCACAGACCCCAAACCCAATTCTTAAGCGCTATGAGCAGCCCGCTAAAGGTGAGGGATTTGCCTACGCCGAAGGCCAATCGGCCTACACGCAAGCGGCAGGCGGGTCAGCCGGAACAGAGGCGCAGTTCGAAACAATCACTGCTGGTGGCGGGGCTCGTCTGACATTCGCTGATGTAGTCGTGAAAAGCACGACTCTGTTCGTCATCACAGTGGTCATGGCCTTCATCGGCTGGGCTCTTGTCCCCAGCATCCCTGCAATTTTGTGGATTGGATTGGGCGGCTCATTGGTTTTTGGTCTGGTGAATGCGTTCAAAAAGGCAGTCTCACCGGCACTTGTGCTTCTCTACGCGACTTTCGCCGGTCTCATGTTGGGTTCAATCAGCTGGGCATATGACCAAATGGCTCTTGCACAGAACTACCAGGGCCTAGTCAGCCAGGCAATTATTGGCACGCTTACCGCATTCGGAGTGATGCTGTTCCTCTACGGAACAGGGATCGTCAAAGTCAATGGCAAGTTCATGCGCATCTTCATGGCAGCAATGATCAGTTACTTCGTGATCGCCATGGCATCTCTCGTTGGTGCACTCTTCGGTGTTGGCGGTGGCTGGGGCTTCTACGGTGTTGGTGGCTTAGGCCTGCTCTTGTGCGCTGCAGGTGTACTCCTTGCTTCATTTGCCTTAATGCTGGATTTTGAAGCGATCAAACAGGGTATTTCAATGGGGTTGCCTGAGCGTGAATCGTGGAGACTGTCATTTGGACTGCTGGTGACCCTCGTGTGGCTTTACCTGGAAATCTTGCGCTTACTCTCGATCCTTGCTGGTCGCGACTAGGGAAGTTTCCGCCGCAGTTCAGTAAGGGCTTTGGCGGCAGCTGGTTGTCCGTCAGGGTATTGCTCAAGTAAGTCCCGAGTGAGAACGACAAGTTGTGCGGCATAGGCGGCGGGACCAACCTTGTTCAATTCGTGGTTGTTTCCCGGTGTTGCACTCACGAGCGCAGTCGCGCACTGATAAACGGGTTGATCCATAGTAGCCAGACGTTCGGGATTCAAACTGGCGAGTCGAATTGTGATTCGATCCAGTTCACGCAGCATTTCCACGTGAACTGATTCCATGTCCTTTGTTAATTCCATGTCCCCGGTTGATCCCATACTCTCAGCATATGCGCAAAACGATTACTTACTTAATGTAACTAATTAATAGTAACATGCAATAAAGCACAAGTTCATAGGCTCATGTGGTCGAGAAAAAAAACTCACGTAAGGTTGTGCCGTGCAGATTCATGACTCAGTAGTCGAACTAATTGGCAACACCCCGTTGGTCAAGTTGAACAAGGTAATTAGAGGGATAGTTCCCGAAGGGGTCACCGTCGTAGCCAAGGTTGAATACGTCAACCCCGGTGGCTCGGTCAAAGATCGAATTGCTGAGCGCATGATTGATGCTGCGGAAAAAGATGGTTCATTACAGCCCGGTGGGACAATCGTTGAACCAACCAGTGGAAACACCGGTGTTGGTTTGGCTTTGATAGCTCAGCAACGGGGCTACAAGTGCATTTTTGTCTGCCCTGACAAGGTCTCCGAAGACAAGCGCAATGTGTTGAAAGCCTATGGTGCCGAAGTTGTTGTGTGCCCAACGGCGGTGGATCCGCAGGATCCACGTTCCTATTACAGTGTCAGCGATCGACTTTCCAATGAACCAGGTGCCTGGAAGCCTGACCAGTATTCCAACCCGAATAACCCTCGCTCACACTATGAAACGACCGGACCTGAAATTTGGGACCAAACAGATGGAACCGTCACACACTTTGTTGCAGGTGTAGGTACCGGTGGCACCATCTCGGGTACCGGACGCTATCTAAAAGAAGTGAGCAACGGCAAAGTCAAAGTAATCGGTGCCGACCCCGAAGGTTCTGTCTACTCGGGCGGATCGGGCCGCCCATACTTAGTCGAAGGAGTCGGTGAGGACTTCTGGCCAACAGCCTATGACCCGGAAATCGCAGACGAAATTGTTGCAGTCTCGGACAAAGACTCATTTGAGATGACCCGTCGAATGGCGCGAGAAGAGGGCCTACTTATTGGTGGCTCATGTGGCATGGCGGTTGTTGCAGCGCTCCGGGTTGCCGCGAAGGCTGAACCAGGGTCTTTGATTGTTGTTTTGCTTCCGGATTCTGGTCGTGGTTACCTGTCCAAAGTTTTCAATGACGATTGGATGTCAACCTACGGATTTATGCAGGCAGATACGGATCAGACAATCGGTAATGTTTTGAAGGCTAAATCCCGTGACGGTCATTTGCCTGACTTTATTCACACTCACCCAACAGAGTCCGTCGCCGATGCTATTGCAATCCTTAAAGAATATGGGGTTTCACAGATTCCTGTTGTCCGGGCCGAGCCACCGATTATGACAGCTGAAGTGTCCGGGGCTGTCTTTGAGCGCGTTGTACTTGATGCGCTATTCCACGGGACGGTTCACCTCTCTGATCCAGTCGAATCCGTTATGAGCCCAACACTGCCCATGGTCGGTGCGGGTGAATCGGTATCGGTTGCCATGGCGGCTCTCGCTGACTCAGATGCATTGATAGTGGTCGACGACGGTAAGCCAACAGGTGTGATTACCCGACAAGATGTCTTGGCTTTCCTAGCAACCTAGACCGGTGGCCTAGCGCGGGAATGCAATTCCAGTATTCGCGTGGCAGCGGTACCCGTTCGGGTTCTTGTACAGGTATTGCTGGTGAGATTCTTGGGCCAGGTAATACGTAAAGTCACTGGCAGGTGCGATCTGAGTGGTAATCGGATTCATGCCCTGTGCAAGTAGCACGGCTTCATATTCCTGCGCTGTTTCCTTTGCAGCCAACTCTTGCTCGTGTGTGGTCCAAAAAATTGCAGACCTATATTGAGTGCCGACATCATTGCCTTGACGATCACCTTGGGTTGGGTCATGGTTTTCCCAAAAGATGGTCAGAATTTCCCGAGTGGAAATAATTTCAGGGTTGTAGACCACCAATGTCGTCTCGGTGTGACCGGTTAAACCGGTGCATGTTTCTTCATAGGTTGGGTGGGGGGTGAATCCACCCATGAAACCAACACTGGTGTTGATGACTCCCGGAGTTTTCCAGTAGATCTCCTCAACTCCCCAATAGCAGCCGGCACCCAGATAGATCACTTCCGAGCCCTCGGGCCATGGTCCCTCAAGGGGAGTGCCAAGTACGGCATTCTTGTCACCCACCGGCAACGGGCGAGAGTCGCGTCCCGGCAAGGCTGACTCGGGGGTGACCATTGAGGGCTTTCCAAATCCAAACATGCCATTAATGTAATACCAATAGTTGACCTCTGCTCTCGCGCGCACATCAATGCGCCATAGGCTGAAGGCATGGACGGGTTTAATACACGCGCAATTCACGCAGGGCAAGAACCAGACCCAATGACGGGAGCGGTCGTACCGCCGATTTATCAAGTTTCCACATATGCGCAAGACGGTGTTGGTGGCTTGCGAAACGGCTACGAGTATTCCCGGAGCGGGAATCCAACACGCACCGCCTTGCAAGAATGCATGGCGGCACTTGAAGCGCCGGGAATTGACACCGCACGCGGTCTAGCTTTTGCCTCGGGGCTTGCAGCGGAAGACACCCTGATTCGCACGGTACTCAAGCCCGGCGACCATGTCGTAATTCCCAATGACGCATACGGTGGCACCTATCGACTGTTTAAAAAGGTAGCGGAGCCATGGGGGATTGACCACACAACAGCACCCGTAACGGATCTTGATGCAATCGCTGCCGCCATGACACCAAAAACCAAGTTGATCTGGATTGAAACTCCAACAAATCCACTGCTCAATATTGGGGACATTGCTGCAATTGCTGAGATCGCACACGCAGGTGGTGCGCTACTGGTTATCGACAACACGTTTGCATCCCCATATCTTCAGCAGCCACTCCTTTTGGGAGCGGACGCCGTCGTGCACAGCACTACTAAATATCTTGGCGGCCACAGTGATGTTGTTGGTGGAGCGCTCGTGGTTCGCGATCATGAATTGGGCGAGCAATTGGCGTACCACCAGAATGCCATGGGCGCTATTGCAGGCCCATTCGATTCATGGTTGGTTTTGCGCGGAATTAAGACGCTCGGTGTCCGCATGGATCGACATAATGAAAATGCGGCGAAAATCGTTGACCTGCTCGAAGGACATTCATCGGTGGGTCACGTATTTTACCCGGGGCTCGCTTCCCATCCCAACCACGAAGTTGCCAGAAAGCAAATGCGCGGTTTCGGTGGCATGGTGTCATTCCGAGTGAAAGCTGGAGAGCAAGCAGCAGTTGATCTCTGTTCCAAAACAACGCTCTTCACGCTGGGTGAATCCCTTGGCGGTGTTGAGTCTTTGATTGAGCATCCGGGTCGCATGACGCACGCCTCGGTGAGTGGGAGTCCACTTGAAGTACCCAGCGATCTAGTTCGACTCAGTGTAGGTATCGAAGAAGCGGACGATTTATTGGCCGACTTGGAGAAGGCTCTGGGTTAGCCGTGGCTTTTCTCATCCCACAAGGGAGATATTTGCGGGTTTCCTTGTCGAGGAAAGAGGAGTTGGGTGCGCTAAGAAGGAGTTTCTCTCTGCGCCTTGATCAAGTAATCAATATTGCCCGAGTGGATGACTTATGGGTGCACCTGCGTGGGATCCGTGCGCCGGGGACTGGGTTTCCGGGCGTAATCATGTTGGGTACCACTCGTTATCAGGGCAAGAAAGACTTCAACGCGGTGTACGGACACAAGCCAGGCTTTGTTGTGACACTCGAAGGTTGCGAATTTGCGCGGATTCTGATCACAGAGTCTGAGGGACAAACGACGTTAGAGCAAGCGGACGCTAATTAGAAACGGTTGCGAGCGGGATAGCCACCGAATCTGCAGTGCGGCAACTATCACCCGAGCATGTGCTGAGCTGCTTGAGTTGTGCCGACAAACTCTGAAGTAGTAGTGGGTCCGCCGTTTTCACCAAGTTCACCATTTCATAGGGATCATTTTCCCGGTCGTACAGGGTTTTTGAGCCGTCAACGTATTCAACGTAGAGCCACTTCTCCGTGCGAAGGGCAAAGAATTGTGGTGGCGCGTTTTTTTGGAAGTCGGGATCCTCAGGAGTTGAAACTCCGAGGCTTTCCGAGAGGACCGCATTACGCCATCCTTGTGGAGTTTGACCCTGTGCGAAGAAACCGAGGAGTGATCTTCCGTCAACCCAGTTGGGCGCTGTGGCACCAAGAAGTTCTGCGAATGTGGGACCCAGATCAGTTGTGCTCGTCATGGCATCAACGGTGACCCCCATAGGAACACCCGGTCCCATAACAATCATGGGGACAACCGTGTCAGAAGCGTAAGGAGTGCGCTTTCCTTTATACATACGTCGTTCCGCTACGTGGTAGCCGTTATCGGTTGTGACGACGACGAGGGTGTCCTTGTCATGGCCGGTTTCTTTGAGTTTGGCAGTGATTGCATCAACTGAGTCACCAATTGATTCGGCTGAGCGAGCTCGCTTTTGCCATAGCCTGTCAGCCCTTGCGAGTTGCTTTGGTGTCAGTTTTTCCAATTCGCGCATCCACATTGGCTCGTCAACCCCATAGGAGTTGTACGTTGGGTTGCGCGGAGCCAGAGTCCCACCGTGTTTAAGTGCATTCCGGTTTGCGACGGGGGCTGGTTTGTGTGGGCTATACGTTGATAGTTCGAGGAAGAACGGAGATGGAGCGGTTCCGATGAAATCAGTGGCTTTTTGGGTGATGACATCGTTGAGAAAATCGGACGGCTTATTTCCATATCGAACCAATGTCCCATTGTCGTTCATGGTGTAGTTGTATCCGGAGTAGGAATCCCCGCGGGAAATAGGAACTCCCCACTCATCCCAACCTGGTGGTACATAGGTGGTTTCACTGGGCTTGGATGGAAAGTCATTGAGGTACTTGCCAAATAGGGCGGTTGTGACGCCGACGTTGTCCAGCCACACCGGAAGGCAATCCTGTTCTTCCCTGCGGTCGCGAAAGGTGGGCCAGCCGCCACCAGTTTTCTCAATGTTTGAAATCACTTTATGGTTATGAATGTATTGCCCCCGCATGATCGAAACTCGCGAAGGACAACAGAGTGAATCGGTGACGGTTTGATTGGTAAAAGTGATTCCTTGTTCCTTCAGAGCTGCGAGTCTTGGGATTTGATTGAAGAGATTCCAATCTAGGTCATCCACAAGAACGAATACCACGTTCTTAACATCGGCTAAATCCCCGACGGTGTTAACCGAAGTCTCTTGCTCACCCACCACACCTTCAATTACGGGGTCACTCGCTGCGGCCGGGTCGAGAACCGCGTCAGCCTGTGCGGGTGTGGACCGAACAGAGTCAACGAAAAAAACTGCCCCGACAGCAACGAGAATGAATGAGGTTCCGGCGGCGACCAGTTTGTTAATCAGCTGGTGATTCCTATGGGAAGGGGCAGGGTTTGTCACTTGGTGTCGAGGTCCTTACGGGAGTGAAAGTTCATTTGTCGGGCAATTTCCACAGACTACGTTACGCCCGTTCGTTTGAGGGTTTCGGGCATGCGAATCACGAGGAAAATGGGCAATATAGCCAGCAGCGCCCCGAAGGCGAAGGCCCAGCTGAAATCGAACAGGTCAACGAGCAGCCCTGCTGCAAGGGGCCCAAGAACCGCGCCTACGTCACTCATCATTTGGAAGGTCGCCACCACAATTCCGCCTTTTTTGCCGCCCATAACGTCTCCCACGACCGCGGAAGGTGCAGAGCCAAGAAAGGCAGCGCCAAAGCCTTGAATGGCCATGCTGACCAAAAAGAGGATCGTCCCCAGCATCGCAGCTTGTCCCAAGCCGTTGACGGCGGCATCGGCCAGAGTGAGGACGACCATTCCGATTGCTGTGGCAATGGTGCCGAAAAGTAATGCTTTGCGACGCCCCTGGGTGTCGGCCATTCGTCCGGCGGGGAGTAGGACAAGTGCTTGGACTGCAGCGGCCGCAAGAAAACCAAATCCCGACAACGATGCCCCGCGTTGCAACCCTTCGACCACAAAGAGTGGCACGACTGAACTGCGCAATCCAAATGAAACAAATCCGGAAATGAGGTTCGTCCCCAGCGCTGCCTGGTAGGCCTTGTCGTGGAGCGCCGTACGTAGTTCCTGCAATTTATCGCTCTGTCCGCGAGAAACTATCTCTTCTCTTTCATGCAATTGTGCCCGAGTGAGAAATATGAGGGTCACCAGAGCAGCGGCAAAAAGTGAAGCGGCGTAGACAAAGAACGGTGCTCGGATCGAAATCGCAACTACGATCCCGCCAACAGCTGGTCCGGCTACGCCACCGAGGAGGAAACCGCCTTGAAACGCACTGGCAGCCCGCCCACGTTGGCCTGAGTCAACAACTCGTAAAAGAAGTGCAAGTGCCGAGACGGTGAACATTGATGAGCCAATTCCACCAATTCCGCGAAAGGCTACAAGTTGCAGGTACGTTTGTGAGAAACCCGCTAATGCACTAGAGATGGCGACAATGAATAGACCGGAAGTTAAAATGAGGCGTTCACCGAGTCTGTCGACAAGCACGCCTGCAATTGGTGCAAAAATAAAACGCATTAGGGCAAACACCGAAATGACAGCGCTGGCTTGTAGCGCAGTTACATCAAATGTCTTTGCAAAAATGGGGAGAGCGGGAGCTAGGATCCCAAAGCCGATTGCCACGAAAAAGGCAATAGCTGACAGGACCGCTACCTCTTTCGGTAAACCGTGCAGCAGCGGGGTTCGCCTGATCGCACCCCCAAATCTGCGGGTTCGAGAGGAGCGGTTGGGGGGTTCCTCTCCAACCATGGGTGTTTCAGACACGTCATTCCTTTGACTTGATTCCTGTGATTTGGCATTGAAGGCGATACGACTCTACTTGCGCGGTGATCCCCAGGCCAAAGAACCCGTTTCGCAATATGCCAATGGCACGGCAAGATAGCTGTATGGCCAATTCCGCGGGAGCACGAGTAATTGACGTGCAAAGGTCAAAGGTTTATGCCGCTGAGGAACAATTCTCCAGCCTGATGAACCGAGGCGGAGCAGTGGAGTTCTTTGGTTCACTTCTTGATATTCCGGCGCAGAAGCGATTCGCCAGCCTTGAATCAATTAAGACCTATGTCCAGGTACTTTTCACTCAAATAGATTCTCATTTGATCCCGCCACACGTACGTGAGCGAAGAGGGTGCTCCAAAGCGCATTATGAAAGCGAAAATTCGGTGATCGCGATACCGGTCGCTGGGCCTTCAGCACGGTGGGCATTACGTGAGGCCGTGATCCTGCATGAGTGTGCGCATCACCTGGCATCAAAGTTCACATCGGTTCCTGACGCTGCACATGGCCCGATCTTTACGGCATGCATGTTGTACCTAGTGCAGGTCGCGCTTGGTGACCAAGCGCGACTGCTGCTTTCCGCGGGGTACCTTGAACTGGGAGTGCAAGTCGGGGAACTCCAGACACCCTTCGGGACCGAAGGGACGACATGAAACTTGAACGAATTGCAGCGCTACTAGCCAAAGCTGAGCGAACCGACAACCAGGCCGAAGCCGACGCATACTTAACGAAAGCGCAAATGTTGGCGACTCTTGCGAGCATTGACCTGGCGACTGCACGGAGCCATACGAGAACAACCGAAACGTTGATGCCGGTAAGTCGAACGGTGACGATTGGAGAAAAAGGAAAGCGGGCCAACACGCATTTAGTTAATCTCTTCGTTACCGTCGCGCACTCAAATAGTGCTCACGTTGATGTTGCTCGCGATTCAACATACGTAATCAGTTATGGAATGCCCAGTGACTTGGATTCCATCGAGACTTTGTTCTCGTCTTTGGCAGTGCAAATGACTACGCACGGAAATCACTACGTGAACGCTGGGTCATGGCGAGGTGAACAATTTGACGGTCGGGTCCGCGTCGCAGGTGGTTATCGTCGTCGGCGGATTGAATTCACGGCACAAACGGCACGCGCTGCGTTCTACCGGGCCTTCATTCTTCGTATAGGTGAACGCTTGCAGCAGGGGAGGGCTGAAGCGATCCGCGAAAATGATTCACACGCGACGCAGCCCGGTGGTGTTTCTGGGGCGCTAGTTCTGGCCAACCGGGAGAAAGAAGTGAGCTCCTTTCACCGCAAGAATTCACAGGCCCGTGGAAGCTGGGGCGGGTACTCCGGTGCCGCGATGACTAATTCAGGCTCGGCAGCACGTGCGGGACGCTCGGCAGCCTCAGGAGCCAATCTGAGGGAGGACACCCAATTGCCGGGAAGTCGACGGGAATTATCCAACTGATTTATCGCTAATGCCCGCGTGGCGCACGTTGAATGACATGATGGGGAAGTGTCAAGGGGAAATGATCAAACCAAGCCCGAAGTCACATTACTCGACATAGAAGCGGCAAGGGAACGACTTATCGGAGTGATATCTGACATTCCGGTTGCAAATGCTCGCTGGCTGACCGAGCGTGTCGGCGGGCAGGTGTACCTAATCCCTGAAAATCTGCAACGAGCGGGTTCATTCAAAATTCGTGGTGCTTACAACCGACTCGCGAAATTGACCCAAGAGGAACGTGATCGTGGTGTTGTTGCCGCCAGTGCGGGAAATCACGCACAGGGAGTTGCGCTTGCAGCACGGATGCTAGGAATTAAGGCAACGGTTTACATGCCACTTGGCGCAACTATTCCAAAAGTTGAAGCGACCAAAGGTTACGGAGCGGAAGTCAAAATCGCTGGTGCTGACGTTGATGAAGCCCTCGTGCATGCGAGCGCATTCGCAAATAGCACGGGAGCGATCCTGGTCCACCCATTTGACCACGAAGACATTGTTGCCGGGCAGGGAACGCTTGGTCTAGAAATTTTGGAGAAGATCCCTGATGTAAGGACCGTAGTCGTGTGCACCGGCGGTGGTGGATTGCTCGCTGGTGTCGCCATGGCAATCAAGTTGCAAAATCCTGAGATCACCGTGGTTGGAGTGCAGGCAGCAAATGCCGCGGCCTACCCGGCATCTCTTAAGGCCGGGTCACCACAAAAACTTGAGCGCATGTCGACCATGGCTGACGGAATCGCTATCGGGATACCGGGGGAGATTCCATTCGAGATCGTGCGTCAATACGTCGACGAAATTATCACCGTCTCTGAGGACCAACTTTCAAGTGCCGCATTGCTGCTGCTTGAGAGAGCAAAGATGGTGGTTGAACCTGCAGGCGCGGCGGCTACTGCGGCGGTTATGGCGTGGCCGCAGAAATTCGAAGCCCCTGTTGCCGTAATACTTTCCGGTGGCAACGTTGATTCGCTACTGCTATTGCGAATTATTCGACACGGAATGGCTGCCAGTGGTCGTTATATGACCTTAAAAGTTCGGATCTTGGACTCCCCGGGAATGCTTGCCGAAATACTTCTAGCAGTTCAGCAAGCCCAAGCAAATATTGTTGAGGTTGATCACAACCGAATGGATCCTTCCCTTGGGGTTGACGAAGTTGATGTTCATGTTCAAGTCGAGACGCGTGGACGCGAGCACACCCAAGAGGTACTGCACGGGTTGGCAAGCCAAGGATTTAACGTTACGGAACTCTAGGTATAAAGTTCCGTCCATGGCAAAAGAGGATGCGGTTCACGCTGAAGGTCTAGTTAAAGAATTTGGTGAAGTCACAGCACTAGATGGACTCGACCTCGTAGTTCCTCGAGGGAAAGTAGTCGGTCTTCTGGGCCCAAATGGCTCGGGGAAGACGACGACGGTACGTATCTTGGCAACATTGCTCAAGCCCACAAAAGGCGTTGCTTATGTCAATGGCTTCAACGTAGAAAAACAGTCGGATCAAGTCCGTCACAGCATTGGGCTCACGGGGCAGTACGCGGCAGTGGATGAATTTTTAACAGGTCGCGAGAATCTGCGCATGTTCGGTGATCTTTACCACCTGGCCCCCGCCTACGTGAAAGATCGGTCCGAGGAGCTTCTTGAGTGGTTCGACCTCAGCGAGGCAGCCGACAGACCCGCAAAAACGTACTCTGGCGGAATGCGAAGGCGCCTTGATCTTGCCTCAAGTTTGATTGCAAAACCCAGTATTTTATTTCTTGATGAACCAACGACGGGGCTTGACCCACGCTCACGACTGGGACTGTGGGGCGTAATAGAAAGCCTCGTGGCTGAGGGAACCACAGTGCTGCTGACAACTCAGTACTTGGAAGAGGCCGACAAACTAGCCGACGATATTGTCGTGATTGATCACGGTCGCGTAATTGCTCATGGAAGCGCTGATGCACTAAAAGACCAAATCGGCGGCGACAGGATCGAGGTGAGTGTTGCGGACCTTAATCGCGCAAGGGATGCTCAAGTGGTTCTAGGCCCTATTTTTGGCGGTGAATCACTGATCACCGATAGTCTGATTTCGGGACCTGTTTCCGGTGGTTCGACAGTACTCGTTGACGTCGTCCGTCTACTCGATTCACAAAATATCGCCATCGCTGACTTAGCATTGCGCAGGCCAACACTCGACGACGTATTCCTTTCACTGACGGGACACGGTGCTGAAGATGAATCAGTTGGGAACCCAACGGGTCGGTCTAAGAGGGGACGCAATAAATCATGAGTGAAGTAAAAACCTTGAGCACTTCAGCACCCATAGCAATGTCCCGCCCTCTGCTCGGTTGGACATTTCATGACTCGGTTGTTATCGCCCGAAGCACGATTTTGGCGTCTTTTCGAATCCCCGAAGCTCTTTTCTTTCAACTCATTCAGCCGGTCATTTTTGTCCTGCTATTTGCCTATGTTTTCGGTGGGGCAATTCCCATTCCGGGAGCTGAACCAGGGAGTGCCGCTGATTCGAGTCTGTACCGTCAGTATTTGATGCCCGGTATTTTCGGTCAAACAGTCGCATTTGCCGCAGCTGCTAGCACCGTTGGCTTAGCTGAGGCAATGCAAAAAGGAATTATCGATCGCTATAAAGCCTTGCCCATGTCGCAGTCTGCCGCCTTGATCGGTAACACATTAGCCAATGCCCTCAGGCAAATTTTGGTGCTCGCTGTTTTGAGCATCACCGGCTATATCGTTGGTTGGCGAATCAATGACGGAATCCTCAACGCCGTCTACGCATACTTGCTACTGCTTCTTTTTGCCTACACGGTCACCTGGGTGGGCGCATTCGTTGGTCTTTCTGTGCCCAATACCGAAACAGCAAACACCGCCGGTCTGATTTGGATTTTCCCGCTGACATTCTTGTCTAACGCTTTTGTGCCAATTGACTCCCTGCCAGGAGTTCTTAAAGCGTTTGCTGCGTTTAATCCAGTTTCCTCATTAGTTCTGGCAACTCGTGAACTTTTTGGGAACCCGACCGGATACGCACCGGGGGCCGACCCCGAATTCTGGTCTCTACAGCACCCAATTCTTTACACGATAATTTCGTGTACGGTCGTGATTGGAATCTTTGCGCCGTTAGCGATCCGAAAATATCGGAGCGTTAGTCGACGTTAACTTCAGACGTAATCTTCGACACTTAGGATTTCGACCGCCATTTCTTTTCCGTTGGCAAGTTGGTAACTGGTTGTGTCACCAACATGTTTGCCGAGGACTGCTGCCCCCAAGGGCGAAGTGGGAGAGTAGACATCAATGGAGGCATGCGCGGCTTCCTCGCGTGAGCCGAGAAGGAAGCGTTCTACTTCATCGAAATCAACAAGGCGGACCGAGATAACTTTGCCGTGGCTGACCTCCCCTTCAGCAGCCTCGGGAACGCCGATCTGTGAGTTCTCCAGTAACTGGCGCAATTGACGGATACGTGCTTCGTTTTTCCCCTGTTCCTCACGCGCTGCGTGGTAGCCACCGTTTTCCTTGAGGTCACCTTCTTCACGTGCGGCCTCGATTTTCTTGGTAATTTCTCCACGCATCGGCCCTTGGCGGTTTTCATATTCAGCCGTGAGACGGTCGTGAGCCTCTTGGGTCAACCAGGTAATTTCGGTCATAGCGTTAAACCCTAATACTTTTCCTCGGTCCATGGACGGGCGCGCTGAATTCACCCTGAGGAAACAGGCATCCAGGGTTGGGGTGGTGGAGAGATTCCAGCGGGGAATTGGGGCCCCGGCACTCGGGTCGGTTCCCCGGATTTAACGCAAGTGAGAACCTCGACCACGAAGGCGGGGGCCAGAGTTCGCAGGGAGTAGTTCACCTCTTCCAGGTCGTTTCCGCTAGGGATAGTAATAACCGAATACCCCACGTCCACGCGTTTGGAGTCTTGGGCCCGAACTACGCAATCGAGTGAGTCACTACCAATCCGCCGAACCTCAAACTGTAAATCAGTTCTTTCTGGGCTAACCACACTCCACGTCAGGAGCTTGAATTGAATACTTTTCTGCGACATCGAGAATGTAGCAAATCCAACACCCACTGCAAAAATTACTGTGACGAGTGCGATCACAGCTGTGCGCAAATGATTCCTTTGGTTAAACCCGTACCGTTCCTGCATTTCTGGGCTGAGTTGATCTTTACGAAAGGGACTTGACACCATCCCAGACTAACGAGGCCCACGGGTACAGGTGAGAGGATGCCTCCGTGCCAAATACAACAACTGGTGAACCTTTGCGACTAATGGCGATTCATGCCCACCCCGATGACGAATCGAGTAAGGGTGCGGCGACCACTGCAAAATACGTCGACGAAGGTATAGAGGTGATGGTGGTTTCGTGTACTGGCGGTGAGCGAGGTGACGTCCTTAACGCGCAAGCGCAAGAATTAGTCGACCTGCATGGGATACATGAAGTGCGTCAAATGGAAATGGCCGAGGCCGCAAGAATTCTTGGTGTGCGACATGAATGGCTGGGGTTCATGGATTCGGGTTTCACTGAGGGGGAGCCATTGCCCGAAGACGCATTCGCTCTGGTCCCGCTTGAGATCAGTGTCCCACCGCTTGTCAGGCTTCTTCGCGAGTTCCGCCCGCAGGTGGTAACGACCTACGACGAAAATGGCGGCTACCCCCACCCCGATCACATCCAAACCCATGTGATCACCATGGCCGCAATCACAGCCGCGGCGGACCCGCAGTTGCACCAGGAATTGGGACCAGCGCACCAGGTCCAGAAGGTCTATTACAACCAGCAGTTTCACAAGGAGCGAGTCCTAGCGTTGCACAACCTTCTACTGGAACAGGAAATCGAATCACCATATGTCGAGTGGTTGGAAAATTGGGAAGACAAACCAGAGGATGTGGAAAGAATTACCACCAGCATCGAATGTGCGACTTACTTTCCCATCAGGGATGCCGCACTTAAAGCCCACGCCACGCAGATTGAACCTGATGGACGTTGGTTTCTGGTCTCAACCCAGTTGCAGCAAAATGCATGGCCGACCGAGGAATTTCAATTGGCCTCCAGTTTGGTGCCCACGACACTGCCTGAGAGTGACCTTTTTGCCGGCCTGCGCTAGGAAGTCAGCCACGGATTAGAGTGGTTCATTATGGACAGTGAATCTAACCTCAGTGACACCATTGCAGGTGCCGGCCCCGTTGCTGGATTCTTTGTGTTGCTTGTTGGTATTGCCCTAGTCCTGTTGTGGCTCAACATGAATCGCCAAATGAAGCGGATCGATCCGGACCTGCCCCGTGGACGCGGTGAAGTTCGGGTCGAGCAAGAAAAGAATGCCATTGCGCAGATGGAAGAGAGTGCCGAGCAAGATCCTGATGCCACCAAGCAGTAGTTTCTGGACACGGGCCAAAACACCAGCATCTATTTTGGCCGTGCTTTCACTGATTGTGGTGTGTGTCCTTTTCTTTTTTCTCGGTAAATGGCAGTGGGACCGTACCCAAGACATTCTTGATGCTGAGAGAGCTGCCGCAATGGCAGCCGTACCGGTCAGTGAAATTGATCAACCATTGAACCCGCAGGACTACGGGAGAACCGTGACTGCAACAGGGTCCTACATTGACGCCGATCAAGTTCGAATCGGAAATAGGCTCTCGCGTGATTCGGTTGCAGGGGATTGGATTGTGTCGGCGTTGGAAATTGAATCGGGGCAGTCGATTGCCGTTGTGCGTGGTTGGGTGCCGCAAGGGCAAACGTTTGCCACCCCCGAGGGCAAGGTCAGCATTGAGGGTGTCTTGCAACCCAGTGATTCTTTCTATGATGCCGCAGGTGACCCGGGTAGGGAGATTGTGAGCATTGATTCGCAGCAGCTATCAGCACTGTGGAATACCAGGTTGCTTGAGGGGTACGTTGTTATTCAATCTCAGGCGCCAATGGGAATCAATTCACCTGAAAGCATTCCGCCAACCATTTCTACAGCAGATGTTGCGTTTCCGTTACAAAACTTCTTCTATGCAATTCAATGGTGGATTTTTGCCCTCTTTGCAGTTGTGATCTACATTCGATGGCTAGTCATTGGCAGTAAGTTGCGCACATGATTCAAGTAATGGGGGAGGCGCTGATCGACATCATTGTCTCTCCAGCCGGAGAAATTAATTCCGTTGTGGGTGGTGGCCCAGTCAATACTGCCCGCACCGTTGCCCGGTTGGGCACCGAAGTTTCTTTCATCGGCGGTATTTCCCAAGATGCTTTGGGCAAGCGGATACGACGATTGCTTGAAAGTGATGGCGTAAAAACCGCTATTGAACAGGATTGTGTGGCCCCAACAACTCTTGCAATTGCTTCATTAGATGATGAAGGTGCAGCTTCATATCAATTTCTCATTGAGGGAACTTCATCACTGTCGGTGACTCCTGAAATCGCATTGAAGGCCATGGATGCGAATGCCACAGCGATTCATATCGGAACGCTTGCATTCATTTTTGAACCGTTGTCACATGCGACCCGATCCGTGGTGGCTGCGATGGGTGAAAATCAAATATTGATGGTGGACCCGAATGCCCGTCCAAGCGTGATGAAAGACCCATCGCAATTTTGGGAAACTTTCAACGCATCCCTTGGTCGCGCTGATGTGATCAAGTTTAGCGGTGATGATCTTGATTTCATGTTCCCTGAACTGAGCAACCAGGAGGCCGTGAGAGATATTTGCAGCAGATCACGGGCTGTTGTGCTGTTCACCGATGGCTCATACGGGGTTCAGGTATCCACGAATAATGAGGAATTTCACGTTGACGTCCCTGAAGTCGAAGTTGTCGACACGGTGGGGGCAGGTGACTCATTTAGTGGCGGTTTTCTCACTTATTGGGATAGTCACAATTGGAATCGAAGTCGACTGCAGGATGCCAACTCAATTCGCGCTGCTGTGGAGTTTGGTATCAAAGTGGCCGGATTGACCTGCCAGCGAGCTGGCGCCATGCCACCGTTCGCGCATGAATTAGTCTGAACGTAGGCTGCCGCTATGAACAAAATTCCGATTGCGCTGCTCGCATTTCGCATTATGGCGTGGGTTACGGGAGTAGTTCTGGCCTTTGCCTCCGTTTGGGCGCTCTACGGGTATCTTTTTTTGAATTACGGGACCGAAGGCGGCAAGCCACTCCTCTACAGCATTCTGTGGATTGCCCACGGCTGGTTGTATTTTGCTTACCTGATCGCCGCATTAAACCTCGCATTCCTACTGCGGTTCCCGATCCTTAAGACTTTGGCTTTGCTGCTCGCAGGAACAATTCCCTTTGCGTCTTTTTACGCTGACTTTGTTATGCACCGGTACGTGGCGTCACTTCCCGACAAAGTCGGAACGAAGTCCGTCAAGCAAGCTCCCAATCAATAGGGGTCTGGCCTCGTTGTCGGAGTAATTCATTCGTTTGGCTAAACGGTTTGCTTCCAAAAAAGCCTCGCCGTGCCGACAGTGGGCTGGGGTGTGGGCTCGTAATAACGAATCTCGAATCGAATCGGCTGCCATAGCTCTGGGCATCTTTTCCCCAGAGAATGGCGACGGGTGCCCCTTCTGGTCGATTTGTCAGTGCCGAAATGACCGAACTCGTGATCGGCTCCCAACCTTTCCCCCGATGACTGCCACTGGTGCCGCTACCCACGGTTAATACGGTGTTTAACAACAAAACACCCTGATCGGCCCATGGATTGAGGTCACCATGTGAAGGCGGTTCGACGCCAAGATCGGACTGCAACTCACTAAAAATATTCACCAGACTTCGTGGTAGACCGACACCAGGCGCAACAGAAAAGGCGAGACCAACGCTGTGGCCCGGAGTTGGGTAGGGATCCTGTCCAAGAATGACAACTTTCACCCGATTTAGGGGATGAGTAAATGCGCGCAAGACTTGTGAGGGCTCCGGTAACCATTGGCGCCCAGCCATCGTCTCGCCCTCAAGAAATTCACGCACGGCCGATATTTCAGCGCCAAGGCCCTCGAAAACGGGTAACCAACTGGGGTGCACGGGACCCTGGAAATCTGGCTGCATATAAAAAGATTAGATGATCAGTCCTACGTGCTTTTTACCCGTGCCAAAGCTTCAATTCGGTATTACAGTGGAATCATGTTGTGGTTTTGGGGAATAACGGCCGGTATTGCACTGGGCCTGGAGTTCGCCACGACCACGTTCTATTTCGGGTTATTTGCCGTTGGTGCAGCAGGGGGGCTCGCCACTGCTGCCATTGGAGCTCCTGTAGTCGTCCAAGTCTTGGTAACAGCCGCCATTACGTTATTTGGCATTGTTGCGATTCGCCCACTCGCGCTGAAACGGTTTGCCAGGGTTCCTATAGGCACTCGCACTGGAGTTGATGCACTCGTGGGCACCGAGGCGTTAACACTCATGAGTGTCACACTTCATGAAGGTCAGGTGAAACTTAAGGGAGAAACGTGGAGTGCGCGGCTTGATCCTGACCTTGCAATGGATCCGATTGGGCCCAATGCCCGGGTTGCTATTTCACGCATCGATGGCGCAACAGCGTTGATTTTCCCGCTCGACTAAAAATATTTAAGGAGTAGTTATGGACTTTGTTGGGGTTATTGCCGGTGTTGTCGCCGTTCTCGCGGTTTTGCTTCTCATGCTCTCGCGAACCATCGTGATTGTGAATCAAGCAAGTACGGCGGTGGTTGAGCGACTCGGGCGTTTCCAGCGAACTCTGACTCCGGGTTTGACAGTTCTTATTCCTTTCGTTGATCGCATCCGTGAGCGGGTTGACATGCGGGAGCAGGTTGCATCTTTTCCTCCTCAACCCGTGATCACCGAGGATAACTTGGTCGTTTCGATTGACACCGTTGTTTATTTCCAGGTCACTGACCCCAAGGCAGCGACCTATGAAATTTCGAGTTTCATTCTGGGAATTGAGCAGTTGACCGTTACGACCCTGCGCAACGTGATTGGGTCTATGGATCTCGAGCAAACCCTGACGTCGCGGGATTCGATCAATGGGCAATTGCGCGGGGTTTTGGACGAAGCGACCGGCAAGTGGGGGATTCGGGTTAATCGAGTCGAGCTCAAGGCTATTGACCCACCAAAGTCGGTACAGGAATCGATGGAAAAGCAACTCAAGGCGGAGCGGGAGCGTCGAGCGACTATTTTGATTGCAGAGGGTCAAAAACAGAGTTCAATTCTGACCGCCGAAGGAGAAAAGCAGAGTGCAATTCTTATGGCGGAAGGTTTTGCTCAGTCTGAAGTCGTCCGAGCTAGTGCCGACGCGGAGGCTCTCATTCTCCGGGCCGAGGGTGAAGCCGTGGCACTTGAAAAGGTTTACAGCGCGATCCATGAAGCTAACCCAAGTTCAGCTGCCCTTGCTCACCGATACCTCGAAACGCTCCCGGTGATGGCGCAGGGTGATTCAAATAAAATGTGGATTATTCCCAGTGAGTTGACCGGTGCAATGGATGTTTTGAAAAAAGGATTTGCTAAAGAATAATCAAAATCGCAATTGCAATTGCGACGGCACTCAAAATTAACACTGAGGAAAGTGCACGTGAGGGGCGCCAACCCGATGAGGCACTCTTTTGATTGGCTAATTCACCCAAGGTCGCATTACGATCGATTGCTTGATCGTATTCCTTTTTTGCTCCTTCAAACACATTACCTCCTTTAGGTTCCTATCCTTGCATATCCCATTTACGTTAATTCGGATACGCTGCAACACGTGAATCGACTTGGGCAATCCACATCGCCGTACCTGTTGCAGCACGCTGAAAACCCCGTTGATTGGTGGGAATGGACACAGGAATCATTTGAAGAGGCACGTATACGCGATGTGCCCATATTCCTGAGCATCGGTTATTCAGCCTGCCACTGGTGTCACGTAATGGCCCATGAGTCATTTGAGAATCCGGAAGTTGCGAAATTTCTTAACGAGCATTTTGTGAACATCAAAGTCGACCGCGAAGAGCGTCCTGACATTGATTCGATCTACATGGAAGCTACGGTTGCTATGACTGGGCATGGAGGCTGGCCTATGTCTGTTTTCCTCGACCATGACGGACGTCCGTTCTACACGGGGACTTATTTCCCACCAACACCGCATCATGGGATGCCAAGTTTTGGTCAATTAATTGAATCTATTTCAGACACCTGGGTTCAACGCAAGCCAGATATTTTGCAGGCGGGTGAGCGGATAATTGCTGCGCTGGAAAGTCGAAGTGAGGGATTTGAATTAACAGACCTTTCAACACTGAACAATAAACAGGGGATTGAATATTTGCGTGGCGCGGTCAACGGTTTGCAGCAATCATTTGATGGCGAGAGTGCTGGTTTTGGTCGCGCTCCAAAATTTCCGCCGTCAATGGTCCTTGAGTTTTTGTTACGAATGACCTTGGACACCCAGGTGGGTGAACAGGCGGAACGCATGGCATTCACAACCCTTGAGGCCATGGCTCGTGGTGGGATTTATGACCAAATCGGTGGTGGTTTTGCGAGGTACAGCGTCGATGAAGCGTGGGTGGTACCGCATTTCGAAAAAATGTTGTACGACAATGCATTGCTCATTCGGGTCTACGCACATTGGTGGCGACTGACTGGTAATCCACTTGCGGAAAGGGTTGTGCGTGAAAGCATTGGATTTCTCTTACGGGAAATGCGAACACCACAGGGCGCATTCGCATCTGCATTGGATGCCGACAGTGAAGGCGTCGAGGGAAAATTCTATGCCTGGACACCGGGTGAAATTGCCGAGGCTGTTGGTGCTGAAACTGCAGATGCCGCCTGTGAAATGTTTGAGGTCACGCAGTCGGGAACTTTTGAGCACGGTAACTCAACATTGCAATTGCTAACGGACCCTCAAGATCAGGATCTGTGGTCCAAGTTACGAACGCAGTTATTCGCAGCACGGAGTAAAAGGATCCGCCCAGGGCAAGACGACAAAGTTGTAGCGTCGTGGAATGGTCTGACCATTTCTGCACTAGCCGAAGCGGGATCTATTTTTGGTGAACCCGAGTGGATTGAAGCCGCAGAGGCTGCAGCCGACTGCGTGATCGGTGTTCATTTCGGAGCAGGGGAGCGGGCTCGCAGCATGTCGCGCACTTCCCGTGATGGCGTTCCTGGGAAGAATTCAGGAGTTCTGGATGACTACGCAAATATGTCAGAGGGTCTATTAACTCTGCATGAAGTCACGGGCGAGCCTGAGTGGCTTTTATTGGCTAGAACGCTCTTGGACACTGCGCTTGAGGTGTTCGACGACGGTGAAGGTGGTTTCTTCGACACTTCGATCAATGCTGAGAAGTTGATTCGTCGGCCGCGTGAGTTTTCCGACAATGCGGAACCATCCGGTTGGCTAGCAATGGCTAATCTCCTTGTTCGATTCAGCGCACTGGCACCAGTTGATTATTTGCCACTGCGAACAAGAGCTGAACTTGCATTAGGGGTTGTTCCTGCGTTCGCATTAAGCGCTCCGAGGTCGGTGGGCTGGGGACTTGTCGCACTTTGGTCATTGGTGGAAGGCCCATGGGAGGTTGAGGTCAGTGGACCGGCAAGTGCACAATTCGCCCACATAGCAGCGTTATCACCTCGATGCCCGGAGGTTCGTTGGTCAGACGGGAGCGCAGATCAGGCGCAGGTGTGTAGATTCACCATTTGCGAGTTTCCGACAAGTAGTCCTCGAAAACTTGCCGAATTCCTGAATGTTGGGTCACATCTTCACCACTTAATATCTGTTGAGGAGTAACCTAGGTGGTCTAACTCTGCTCATATCGCGATGATGGAAGGACGGGGTGCAGGTGGGTCTTAAAGATCTCGTCTACGGTGTCTATGAACGCAACCTTGCGGCCCAAATTCCACCAGATCGGATGCCTCGCCACGTTGGTGTGATCCTTGATGGCAATCGCCGGTGGGCCACTGCTCAGGGATCGACCTCAGCCAAAGGCCACGAGGCAGGTGCCGCCAAAATCGTTGACTTCCTCGGGTGGTGTGATGAATCCGGTGTTGAAGTTGTCACGCTGTGGCTGTTGTCAACTGACAATTTGAGCCGCCCTGAAGTTGAATTAGAGAAACTCATGACGATCATTGAGTCAACGGTGAGTAATTTGGTCATGGAGGGGCGCTGGCGGATTCATCCCGTCGGGGCGCTTGATCTACTCCCAGCGCACACGGCCAATCTCTTGAAAGAATCGGCTGAGGCGACGGCGGATATAAACGGATCACTCGTGAACGTAGCGGTGGGGTATGGCGGACGCCGCGAAGTCGTTGACGCGGTGCGATCACTGCTCGCTGATCATGCGAGCCAGGGAACCAGTCTGGATGAACTCGCCCAACTCATTGACGTCGACCACATTGCCGAGCACCTTTACACCAAGGGTCAGCCGGACCCTGATCTCGTCATTCGCACATCCGGTGAGCAAAGGCTCTCTGGGTTCCTATTGTGGCAAAGTGCTCATTCTGAGTTCTATTTCTGTGAGGCATTTTGGCCAGACTTCCGTCGAATTGATTTCTTGCGAGCGGTGCGCGCCTACGCCGAGCGAAATCGGCGTTACGGAGCCTGACAAGCCCTGACGTTTGAATTATGAGGCTGGCTCTGAGGAGGCCGCGTCAACTGTGCACTTTTTGTTCGCATTGTTGACTTCTTGACGCGGCGTGTCGGCAAAAAATTAAAGAAGGTCAGGCCTAGCGTTGGAGAATTCGCAGGCCCAACAGGCTCCCGAAAGCCAACCGGGCAGACAGGAGCCCATCGCGTGCCCAATTCGATCTCAGCCCGCAGAACATATGTAATTGATACTTCTGTTTTACTTTCGGACCCGAGGGCGATACTGAGATTTGATGAACATGATGTCGTGATTCCTATTGTTGTGGTCACTGAACTTGAAGCAAAGCGCAGTCACCCTGAATTAGGTTATTTCGCACGCAATGCACTTCGCCTTCTTGACGACTTTCGAATAGAGCATTTTCGACTGGATACACCAATACCGACGGGAGATCGCGGGGGAAGTGTTCGAATTGAGTTGAATCATTCCAATGTTGATGTTCTTCCCAGCGGACTTCGCCTAGGGGACAATGACACTCGGATATTGGCTTTAGCAAAAAACTTGAGTCTCGAAGGGCTCGACGTTGTCCTGGTAAGCAAGGACTTGCCTATGCGGGTTAAGGCGAGTGCGGTTGGGATTGCCGCGGAAGAATACAAAGCTGAACTGGTTTTCGAATCTGGATACACGGGGATGGCCGAAGTTGAAATCGAAAATCATGAGTTGGATGAACTTTTCGAACAGGGATTTCTCGAGCACGATATTGCATTCGATTACCCGTGTCATTGTGGCTTGGTGCTCCTATCGGATCGGGGTAGTGCATTGGCACGGGTTAGTGCCGACAAATCCCTCAAACTTGTTCGCGGGGACCGTGAAGCTTTTGGTATTCGCGGGCGCAGTGCCGAGCAACGGGTAGCGCTGGACATTTTGCTTGACCCGGGGGTGGGAATTGTTTCCCTTGGCGGTCGTGCGGGCACGGGAAAGAGTGCACTTGCATTATGTGCTGGCTTGGAATCAGTCATGGAGCGTCAGGCCCACAAAAAAGTTGTCGTGTTTCGGCCCCTTTATGCGGTTGGTGGGCAGGATCTCGGATACCTTCCCGGATCCGAGTCGGAGAAAATGAATCCCTGGGGACAGGCTGTTTTCGACACGTTAGGCGCAATTACCTCTTCCAATGTCATCGACGAGATTGTTGACCGAGGGATGCTAGAAGTTTTGCCTTTGACGCATATTCGTGGGCGCAGTCTGCATGATGCTTTTGTGATCGTGGAGGAAGCTCAATCACTCGAGCGCAATGTGCTGCTCACGGTACTTTCCCGGATAGGCAAAGATTCACGGGTTGTGATGACCCACGATATTGCCCAGCGTGACAACTTACGCGTTGGCCGATACGACGGGATTGTGGCTGTGGTTGAGAAACTGAAAGGTCATCCGCTTTTTGCTCATGTCACCCTAAATAGGAGTGAGCGCTCGGAAATCGCAGCCCTTGTCACCGAGCTACTCGAGGACTATCCAACCGCGTAATGTGACATAGGTCATATCCGTCATGTGTGCCATTCCCCCTAAGAAAACCGGGAAATTCTTACTTTAGCCCTAAAAAGTGAGCCGTAACACGCCATTTCAGGGTGACAAATGTCAGTTTTTGAGGCACGGTGAGAACCGTTCGTTTTTCCATGAAAGGTATTTGTGAGCAAATTCGCGAGGTTGGGCAGGCACGTAGGGCTCGGGGCACTCGCCTTGGCCCTAGCGCTTCCGACCAGTTCAGCATTCGCGGAGGAACCGGCGCCTGTTGTGCCTGAGCAACCAATTGTGGTTGAGATCGATCCGGCAATTCCGGTTGGAGATGAAGGCAATGATCCGGCTGCAGGCGAGGCCGTGAGCCGACAGGTGCGCATTGCGGTAGAAACGGCTCACGCATTCGGCTCTCCGGAATCGCGTGATTTGATCGGTTATGAATTAAGCCTTTATCAAGGCAAGTGGTACATGCCTAATCGCGAAAAAATGCGTAAATGTTTATCAAAACTTGAATCCCACCATCACTACAAGGCCGGCGGCTACTACCAGGGCGCCTACCAATTCTCGAAGGCCCTTGCTCAGGGTGTGACCTGGATGATGCAACCGGAAGTGAAGAAAGAAATGGGCGATGCTGGTGTCGACCTCATCCAAAAGTTGCGGAAAACCCCGATGAAAAAGTGGAATCGCTACTGGCAGGATCGAGCCTTTTGGACCGTTTGGAATGAAGGCAAGGGCAAGAATCACTGGCGAGCTGGACAGGGACGCTGCTTCTAGTCGTTCACTTGCTACTTTGGTGGACCGATGGGAATGTTTGTCGCAATTGGCCTTAGCGTCTCGGCAAAGAAATCATTACCTTTGTCATCCACGACCACGAACGCGGGGAAGTCAACGACATCAATCTTCCAGACAGCTTCCATGCCTAATTCAGGAAAGTCGAGCACTTCAACTTTCTTAATATTGTCTTGAGCCAGCCTTGCTGCTGGCCCACCGATTGAACCGAGATAAAAGCCTCCGTTATCTTTGCACGCGCGCGTGACTGCTTGACTTCGATTTCCTTTGGCCAACATGACCATGGAACCTCCGGCCTTCTGGAACTGATCAACATAGGAATCCATTCGACCTGCGGTCGTTGGACCAAAAGAGCCAGAAGCCATTCCAACGGGTGTTTTTGCCGGACCTGCGTAGTAAACCGCGTGATCTTTTAAGTAGTCGGGCATTGCTTCACCACGATCCAACATGGCTTTTATTCTGGCGTGCGCGAGATCGCGAGCAACCACGAGTGAGCCGGTGAGCGAAACACGGGTGCGAATAGGAAGTTTGCTTAATTGGTCGCGAACCTCATTCATTGGTGCGTTGAGATTGATGTGCACCGTGGTGTCATCAAGATGAGTGTCTTCGACTTCCGGTAAATAATGCGCTGGTTCAGTTTCAAGTTGTTCGAGAAACACTCCCTCGGGAGTAATTTTTGCCTTAGCTTGACGGTCTGCCGAACAGGAAACTGCGATTGCTACCGGGCAAGAAGCTCCATGGCGTGGTAACCGAATAACGCGAACATCATGGCAGAAATACTTCCCACCGAACTGGGCGCCGATGCCAAATTCTTGGGTCTGCAGGAATACTTCATGTTCCATCTCTAAGTCTCGGTAACCGCGACCATCGGGTGATCCGTGAACAGGAAGGCCGTCAAGATAATGCGCGGAAGCGAGCTTCGCGGTCTTTAATGCGTATTCCGCACTGGTTCCACCAACAACAATTGCCAGATGGTACGGAGGGCAGGCGGCCGTTCCAATCGAGCGAAGTTTCTCATCAAGAAACGAGGCGAACTTGGTGGGATTAAGCAGTGCAGCGGTTTCTTGATAAAGGAAACTCTTATTCGCACTTCCACCACCCTTGGCCATGAATAGAAATTCATAGGATTGGGTTTTGTGGGGATCGGAGTAGATTTCAATTTGAGCGGGCAGATTCGTTCCAGTGTTTCGCTCCTCCCACATGCTCAGAGGTGAGAGTTGCGAATAGCGCAGGTTGAGTTGGGCGAAAGCATCGAATACGCCACGGGAAATATCTTCACTGTCCTGGCCGGGGGTAAGTACAAATTGGCCACGTTTACCCATAATAATTGCGGTGCCAGTGTCTTGGCACATGGGCAAAACGCCACCCGCCGAAATGTTTGCGTTTTTGAGAAGGTCCAGAGCAACAAAACGGTCGTTGGGACTGGCCTCGGGGTCATCGAGAATCTTTTTCAGTTGTGCAAGGTGATCGCTGCGCAGCAGATGCGAGATGTCCCGCATTGCAGCAAAAGTCAACGCGGTTAACGCACTTGATTCAACCCGCAAAAACTCATGATCACCCAGTTGTTCAACGCTCACACCGTCGGTGGTCAGAAGTCGATACTGGGTTGAGTCAGTACCAAGGGGCAGCTGGTCGGTATAGACGAATTCGCTCACAGGAACAGCCTAGGCTGGCGAGCCCACTGCCGTTTTCACCAGCCCGGAGTTTTCGATAGGAGTACCAACCTGTGCCGCAGCCACATTTAACGGACGGGATCGATCAAAAATTGTCGGGGAGAACCACTGTTGAGTACTGTGAATCGGGCGCGTAATGGTGTTCGCTTTTAATGACACGGATTGTCTTGCTCTTGCTTCGCATCACAATTGAGTTGGTTGTGGGACCTTGTGGGCTATAGCGAACACCTTCGAGCAATTCACCGTCTGTGATCCCGGTTGCACAGAAAAAGTTGTTATCACCGGTGACCAGATCACGGGTTCCCAGTATCCGATCGAGATCATGACCAGCATTGATTGCCTTATCTCGCTCCAGATCATTGGTAGGCCACAGTTGTGCTTGGATTTCGCCACCAAGGGCAGTCAGAGCGCACGCGGTAATAATTCCTTCAGGTGTTCCGCCGATTCCCATTAAGACATCAATTCCGGTATTTGGTCGAGCGGCCATTACGGCTCCAGCGACGTCACCATCAACGATAAATTTGATTCGTGCGCCAGCTTCTCGGATTTCGCGTACGAGATCGTCGTGGCGCGGTCGATCCAACACACACACGGTAAGTTGGGAAACCGATTCACCCTTAGCCTTTGCAATTTGCGCAAGATTCCACGCCGTCGGTGCTTCGATGTCAATTGACCCGGCTGCTTCAGGGCCAACAACCAACTTTTTCATGTAAAAGACTGCACTGGGATCAAACATGGTTCCACGTTCGGCGACCGCAATTACGGAAATCGCATTCGGCATACCTTTGGCTGCCAGCGTCGTGCCATCAATAGGGTCTACAGCGACATCGGCGGCCGGACCGCTGCCGTCACCAATCTGTTCACCGTTAAATAGCATGGGAGCTTCATCTTTTTCGCCTTCACCAATTACCACGATTCCGTTCATGCAGACTCCGCGGACTATCGTGCGCATGGCGTTGACGGCGGCTCCGTCGGCCCCATTTTTATCCCCTCGACCCACCCAGCGGGCAGCAGCCATGGCCGCAGCCTCGGTAGCTCGCACCAATTCAAGGGCCAGATTTCTTTCCGGAACCGCTGCAGACTGTGCTTGATCTCCGCTCATAGACGCAGCGTAGCGGTGTTGAGTGAGCCAGAACGTGACTGATGATCCATTATTAGAGGGTGAGTACGCCAGTTCCAACGGGAAAGCGCAATGCGCGGATGCGTCAAACCGTGGGAGACATGGTGCGATCTCTCGCAGTAGTCCTTGGAGTAATTGGATTAATCATGTTGTTGACCTGGCGACCCAACCCGGATCCGGTCCGTGAAGTTGATCCTTTGCCACAATTTTCACTGGCCAGCGGGCAGGCTGACTTCCCCGTTGTTGTCCCTGAAATTGAGGGGTTGCGGGCGACCAGTGTCCGTTGGGAGCCCACGCAGTATTCACGGGAGGCACCTGTTTGGCATGTGGGCTATGTGACGCCGGGAGATGAATACTTAAAAATCACCCAATCCGCTGCCTCAAATGAAGAGTTTTTAAAAAATGAACTCCTTGGTGTTTATGGTGAGGGCGAGAAATCAATCTCTAACGAAAATTGGTTGGTCTTTGAAGGCCCAGATTCGCGGGCATTAGTCAATGTGACACCGGAGGTAACGACAGTAGTTAGTGGAACAGTCACATTGCCAGAACTTGAAGCCGCAGTTAGTTCACTGACGACTAGCCCTGATCTGGATTAATTCTCTCACTAGCCGCGTTCAACCATTTTTCACAGATTTTAGCCAGCACTTCACCTCTTTCCCAAAGAGCAAGGGACTCTTCAAGGCTTTGCCCACCGCGCTCGAGTTGCGAGGCGATACTTGCCAGTTCGTCTCGTGCCTGTTCGTATCCGGGCTCTTCGCTTTTCGCCATCATGGTTCCTTACTTGTTGGACTGTTTTCGGTTTGCAGAAAATTCACCGATATTTACGCGAATCAGTACTTCTTCACCAGCTGCAACTTGGGCTTCGTCACGAACTATCTTTCCCGAATTGTCAGACACGATTGCATAGCCACGTTCAAGGGTTGCTGACGGGGAAAGTGCCCGAACCTGCGCACGTAGGTGTTTGACCGTTGTCAATTCGGAATCGACTAAATGCGTCAATCGTTGTGTCATTCGATTGCGAATCTCATTCAGCTTAACCCGGTTAATGTCCAAAGCATTTGAAATTGAGCGGTTGTTTCGCGCCCGAAGGTCAGCGACATTCTTGCGCTCTTCAATGACTGAAGGAACTATGCGTTTCGCGGCATCGGTTGGCGTGGATGCTCGCAGGTCTGCAACAAAATCCAAAAGAGGAGTGTCCTGCTCGTGTCCAATCGCGCTAACGATTGGGGTAGTTGCCAAACTAACTGCTCGGACTAATGCTTCATTACTAAAAGGCAGCAAGTCCTCCATGCTGCCACCTCCCCGAGCGATCACGATCACATCAAGTTTGAGCAGATCCAGTTCCTGAAGCGCTGCGGTAACTTCGCCGACTGCACTGACTCCTTGCACGGCAACTTCGCGAATTTCAAAGTCTGAGGCAGGCCATCGTTCTTTGGTGATTGTGAGAACGTCATGCATTGCATCGCTCGCCCGCCCTGTGATCAGCCCTATCCGCCTCGGGAGGAAAGGAAGTAGTTTCTTTCGTTCAGGTAAAAAAAGCCCTTCGGCAGCTAGCTTGCCTTTCAGCGCTGCTAATTGAGCCAGTAATTCACCAAGCCCGACAGCTCGAATCTCACGGGCGACTATTTGCAATGATCCCTGCTTGGCCCAAAAATCACACCGGCCATAAATGATGATTCGTTGCCCTTCCGCCAACGGGGGATCCATTGCGCCGATTAGTCCCGAGTTCACCATGACTTTAAGCGAAAACTGAGCGTCTGTGTCGCGAAGTGTGAGGAACTGCACGCTGGCGCCCGGGCGGACCCGATATTGGGCGACCTGCCCCTCAATCCAAATGGAACTCAACCGATTGATGTAGTCCGTGAGCAGCTGAGAGATCACGCGTACTGATGCGGGTGATTGCTCCGAAGTCTCCAAGGCCACGTGCGCAGCCTAGGCGGGGAGTAGGAGGTATGCCTACGATAGAGGCATGGCTTCGACAAAAAAGGTCCTATTGGCGGCCCCCCGTGGTTATTGCGCGGGAGTTGATCGCGCAATTCTTACGGTTGAGAAGGCGCTGGATCTCTACGGTGCTCCGCTGTACGTTCGCAAGGAGATTGTTCACAATAAATTCGTTGTCGAGTCGTTGCAGGAGCGTGGCGTGATTTTTGTCGATGAACTCGATGTGGTTCCGGAGGGCTCGACAGTTATTTTCTCGGCCCATGGTGTTGCTCCCAGCGTGCACGAGGAAGCGGCCGAACGCTCTCTCAAGACAATCGATGCGACTTGTCCGCTGGTAACAAAAGTGCACGCCGAGGCAAGGCGTTTCTCGAATGAAGGGCTCGACATCATTCTGATTGGTCACGCTGGACATGAGGAAGTAGAAGGAACGATGGGGGAAGCCCCAAATTCAATCACGCTAGTGCAGAACCCAGAAGAAGCACGTAACTTGGAAGTTGAAAACCCAGAAAAACTCATTTGGCTTTCCCAAACAACCCTGTCAGTTGATGAAACAATTCAAACTGTTGATGTTCTCAAGGAACGTTTTCCTGAGATGGCGAGTCCGCCAAGTGATGATATTTGCTACGCAACCCAAAATCGCCAAACGGCGGTGAAGGCAATGTCACCGCAGTGTGATGTCGTCATTGTGGTTGGTTCCGGAAATTCATCAAACTCAGTTCGGCTAGTCGAGGTAGCACTCGACGCGGGTGCCAAATCTTCGTACCGCGTTGACAGTTTCCGTGAATTGAAAAGTGATTGGCTAAATGGCGCTTCAATTGTTGGAGTAACAAGTGGGGCGTCAGTACCGGAACTACTTGTAAACGAAGTGCTTGATTGGTTGGCTGAGCAAGGGTTCGGTGACTGTGAAGAAGTACGAACCGCGGAGGAGACTTTGATGTTCGCACTCCCACCGGAATTGAGACGCGATATCAAAGCAGCGGCGGCCAAGTAATTTAGCTTGGTGAGTTGAAGCGCTGATGCGACAGTTTTACCTAGCGCATTGATCTGCGACGAAATGCCACTACGCCGAGCGCGATGATGGTTGAACCAATTACCCAGAACCAATTGTTCCCAAGGATAAAGAACACGCTCACGAATCGATTTATGAGGGAAGTGTCCGTTACGTTGATTTGACCAACAGTGATCGCCATGACAAAAAATGCAATTGCTGGAGCGAAAATTGCTTGTGAATCGTCCTGTGAACGGACAGCTAGGCTGATAAAGATGGAAACACCCATCACTCCGACACCTGTAAATGCGCCCGGTTCTCCTCCAAAAATAAGGACGTCAAGTAGGCCAAGAAGCAAGGTTGCACCAACTGTGATCCCGTAGATCCACAGCGCACTTAATGAACCGAAAACTGCTCCGCGCCCACTGGAACGAACTTGCTCGGCTTGAGGTGCTTCCGGTCCTGGAATGTGACCCGCTCGATCTGGAACGGGTGCATGTAGTGCGATCCCACCTTGGCTGATGTGCTCGGACTGGGTCGGCGTGTTGACTCGTTCGAGGGTTCGTAATTTGCTAGTTCGACCGGCGGGGAGGGCAAGTAACGCATCCTCGTTGCCCTGGACTCCTTGACTTTTAAAGACTCGTCCTGTCTCAACGCGATCAACTGAAGAAGGTGCCAGATCCGCTGGTGCAGATTCTGGCGCAGGTTCATCTGGGCGAAAGAGCGCCTCGTATTCCTCGCCCGGTTGATCGATCACGGCATTAGGCTACCGAATCTAATTTTGTGAGTCCGAGAGGTTGGATGCGAACACCTGAAGGCTAGGGGTCGCCGAAAGCTCGTTCTCATTTTTAACACCCCGAACCCCAAGGTCAGTCAGGGCCCGACCGGTTGGCCTTAGCCGGGTTTCAATTGACCCAACCGCGCTGTTGTAGTGGCCAACTGCGGCACCCAAGGATTTTCCTACGCTGGCAATATGGTTGAGCACCACGTCTAGCCGCGAATACATTTCTTGGGATAGCCGGGAGATTTCTTCGGCTTGCTCCACCATGTCGCTGTTCTGCCAACCGAGTGATACCGCGCGAAGAAGCGCGAACAAGGTGGTCGGTGTTGCGGGAACAATGTTTCGGCTGAAGGCAAAATCAAGGAGATCGGGACGCTGGTGAAGGGCCGCCTCCAGCAAAGCTTCAGAGGGCAGGAACATTACGACAAAGTCGATTGCTTCGAGAACTTCTGCGCCATAAGCCTTTCGACCAAGTTGTTCAATGTGTCGAATCACTGCATCAGCATGTGCACTCATAAGAGCGTCAATGCTTTCCTCAGACTGATTTCCGGCGCTTCGAAGAAATGAATCCATGGGTGTTTTCGCATCAATCAAAATGCAACGTCCGTTGGACAGCATCACCTGAAGGTCTGGGCGCAACCGACCTTGTGCACTGTCAATCGTATTTTGGTCAAGAAAATGAACCCGGTTGATCATGCCGGCTGCTTCAACGAGACGAGTGAGTTCCATTTCACCCCATTGCCCGCGGGCACCCGATCGGCTCAACACAGAGCTAAGTTGCTGGGCTTGGGCTTTCACTTCGGACACCGATCGGAGCAGACTCTCTGATTGGTTAGCGATGGACACGGTGAGTTCAGTGCGAAGTGCAGCCGAGGACGCGGCAGAGGAAACTTGTTGAGCGGAAACCGAGTTGGTGATTCGGTCTATTGCGTCTGAGAGGGAAGTTAATCCGGACTCGAGTTCGGGAACACCGGAGGAGCGATTTCCCCGTGAACCAAGGAAATATCCAAATCCGATACCCAAAATTACCAGAGCAATTGCTGTGATGAGTACTGCTGCTGAATCCACACTCCGATACTGACATGACAGACCGACATTTCAAACGACCGTCCAAAGTAGTTGACGAATTTCTTGATATTTGCTGGGTGAACCCTTGGGGTAAGTAAATACAGAAGTCAGACCTGAATAAAGTACGGGAGTGGGATTAACTCTTGGAATCGTCGGCCTGCCCAATGTGGGTAAATCAACCCTCTTTAACGCATTGACAAAAAATGATGTCCTTGCCGCGAACTACCCCTTCGCGACTATTGAGCCAAACACAGGTGTTGTGGGTGTCCCTGACCCCCGGCTTTCCGACCTAGCAAAAGTTTTTAGCTCCGAGAAAATCATTCAGGCGAGTGTCACTTTCGTTGACATTGCTGGAATCGTCAAGGGTGCCTCAGAGGGTGCGGGTCTTGGCAACAAGTTCCTCGCCAATATTCGTGAATCCGACGCCATTTGTCAGGTGCTTCGTGCATTTACCGACGACGACGTTGTCCACGTCGAAGGTCGCGTCTCACCCAAAGAGGACATGGAGACGATTAACACTGAGCTAATTCTTGCGGACATGCAATCACTTGAAAAAGCAATTCCCCGTTTACAGAAAGAATTGCGTCTTGATAAGTCAAAGGCAGTGGTGCTTGCAGCTGCTGAGAAAGCCCAAGAGATTCTTAACTCGGGTAAGACTTTATTCAGTGTGGGTTTTGATTCGGAACCAATTCGCGAATTATTCCTTCTCACGGCAAAACCATTCGTTTATGTTGTCAACGCTGACGAAGCAGAGTTATCCAACGCCGACTTCCGTAAAGAGATGACGGAACTCGTCGCTCCCGCCGAAGTTGTTTTCTTAGATGCAAAAATTGAGTCCGAATTAGTGGAGATGTCCGATGAAGAAGCACTGGAACTCCTCCAGTCAGTTGGCCAAACCGAGTCAGGGCTGAAGGCTTTGGCGCGGGTTGGTTTTGACGCCTTGGGTCTACAGACTTATCTCACCGCGGGCCCCAAAGAGGCTCGTGCTTGGACGATCCCACGAAATGCAACTGCACCCGAGGCCGCTGGTGTAATTCATACCGATTTTCAAAAAGGATTTATCAAGGCCGAAGTTGTTTCATTCGCAGACTTGATGGATGCCGGTTCCATGAGTGAGGCAAAGGCTCGAGGCAAGGTCCGAATTGAGGGCAAGGACTATGTCATGGCCGATGGCGACGTCGTGGAGTTCCGCTTCAACGTCTGAGCTTCAGGGATATACAGTTCAATAGCACCATCCGACTACAGGGAGACACTATGAGTGACCAACCCGCATACAGCGTTGAGCGTGAATTCGATATCCCGATAGAGATCTTGTGGGCCGCTTGGACCGACAGTGTCGCGTTGGGAGAGTGGTATCACGGAACGCAACACTCTGTGGTACCCGGTTCCATGCGATCCGAGGTATTTGTTGGTGGCGCATGGAGTGTGGCAATTGATGTCCCCGAGGCGAACATGGTGGCTTACTTTTACGGTGAATACACTGAAATTGTTGAGAATGCCCGGCTTGAACATACTTTGTATTACACCGAGTCAGTTGACGAGTTCAACGCAAAGGACATGACTCGCGAACACCACAACATTCGTATCGAATTTGAAGCGAAAGATTTTCGCAGTTGGGTAAAGTTCAGCCAATTCGGTGAACTTTCAGAGCATGATGCAATTCAAGCCCAAGCTGGCATGGAGAGTTACTTTGATTCGCTGGCCGACTACCTGTCAATAAAGGACTGAAAGCTCCCACCAGATCCCAGAATCTGACCGGGAGAGTTCCTTAAAACCATTGCGCATGAGTACCTTCTGACTCGCGATATTGGCCCAATCGGTCTCAGCGCACAATTGCTTTATTCCTCTTTCGCGGGCGATTTCAATAATGCCGGCTACGGCCTCGGTACCCAACCCTTGTCGGTGAACGCTGTCGGCGAGGCCATAGCCAATTTCCATTGGGGGAAACTCAATCGCGCAAAAGTCACCAATAACGTATTCACCTTTGAAACCGACACCACCGATTGCTAATCCGCTTGAACGTGAACGCAGAGTAAACAGTGTGGGAGTCGGTGGTGGTGACTCCGGTTGGGCCAGCAGCGAAAGATTTGCGGTCACTCGGTCGGCTTCGGTGGGGTAGTCGTCAACCCACAATTTTCCGTCGCGATTGTTGTTAGCAATATCTTCTCGTTCATAGTTCATATCGATAAAATCAAGCCGAGCGGTTTGGTGGATTGGTTCGACAACTTCGATCCCGGACCTACGCCATTGCGTAACTGCAGTGTCAGCATCATTGTGATTCACGAGAATGTAATCAGTGTCAAAGGTGCTCACAACGAATATCCCCACTTGTGCATCGGCGAGCACCTGTGAAATTCGCGCCACTATTCCGGTGAGTGTGAACTCCATGGTTCCTGCGACTCGGAAGGCGGTCCAGTCATCGCTGCGTTCCAGAATCCCCGTGGTGGGAGCTTGGTCTCTTCGGCATACTAGGGAGAGTTCGTCATAGGACATAGAAAGTGACCAAAAGTCGGTATTGGCGGGAATCGAGGGATTTGGGCCTGCTGGGTCGAGTTTGAGCACCGAGTAAATGGGAAGCTGCCGGATCAAAAGCACGCCAAAGTCTAGCGTTTGCCACCCATGTGAAATCGAAATGTGATAAACGCCTAGTCTTCGCAAGTGACTTTCCGCTCAGATTTACGCAATGTTGCCATCATTGCCCACGTTGACCATGGCAAAACCACCCTTGTGGACGCCATGTTGTGGCAATCCGGAGCCTTCCGCGAGAACCAAGATGTAAACGACCGGGTCATGGACTCGATGGACCTTGAGCGCGAAAAAGGCATCACGATTTTGGCCAAGAACACTTCCGTTCGTTATATGGGGCCATCTGCACCAGCCGAAGGCATGACTTTCAACATTATTGACACCCCTGGTCACGCTGACTTTGGTGGCGAAGTTGAGCGCGGATTAGAGATGGTCGACGGTGTCGTACTGCTCGTTGATGCATCCGAAGGGCCGTTGCCTCAAACCCGATTCGTACTGCGCAAAGCACTACAAAAGAATTTGCCAGTTGTTCTTGTAATCAACAAGGTCGACCGACCTGACTCACGGATCGCTGAAGTAGTCGACGAAGCCTATGAACTTTTTCTCGATCTTGATGCCAATGAGTCCCAGATCGAATTCCCTATCGTGTACACCAGCGCTAAGGCTGGCCGTGCATCCTTGACTCGTCCGGCTGACGGTGGAATGCCAGAGGAAGAAGATCTCGAGCCACTTTTCCGCACGCTGGTCGAGACGATTCCTGCGCCGACATACACCGAAGGTGCACCGTTGCAGGCTCATGTGACCAACTTGGATGCATCCCCTTATCTGGGTCGCTTGGCACTATGCCGCGTTCATCAAGGCACGATCAACAAGGGACAGCAGGTTGCTTGGATTCAGTCTGACGGAACTGTTAATCGAATGCGCGTCGTTGAACTTCTGATGACCGAAGCACTTACCCGAGTTCCAGCAGACAGCGCCGGCCCCGGTGACATCATTGCGGTTGCGGGTTTTCCTGACATCACTATCGGCGACACTTTGGCAGATCCGGAAAACCCCATTGCTTTGCCCGTGATCACCGTTGACGAACCCTCGATCTCGATGACAATCGGCATCAATACATCTCCACTCGCTGGTCGTAGCGGTGGAAATAAGTTGACCGCGAACATGGTGAAAGAGCGCTTGCAGGCTGAAACAATCGGTAACGTCTCGATTCGTGTTCTGCCCACCGAGCGTCCGGACACGTGGGAAGTCCAAGGTCGCGGCGAACTTCAACTTGCGATCCTCGTCGAAATGATGAAGCGGGAAGGATTCGAATTGACCGTGGGCAAGCCCCAGGTTGTCACCCGCGTAATTGATGGAAAGCTGCATGAGCCCGTTGAGCGTCTCTCCGTTGATATCCCTGAGGACTACCTTGGCGTTGTCACTCAACTCATGGCACTGCGCAAGGGTCGAATGGATCAAATGATCAACCACGGAACAGGCTGGGTTCGCATGGACTATTTGGTCCCTGCTCGAGGACTGATTGGTTTCCGGACTGAATTCCTCACTGAAACTCGTGGAACTGGTCTCCTGCACCATGTTTTTGACAAGTACGAGCCATGGTTTGGTGAATTACGCACCCGTCCCACCGGATCACTTGTTGCCGACCGAACCGGTCCTACCACCGGCTTTGCCCTTGCGAACCTGCAGGAGCGTGGCACGATGTTCGTGGGCCCAGGTACCGATGTCTATGAAGGAATGGTCGTTGGAGTCAACTCCCGCAGTGACGACATGGACGTGAACCCCACGAAGGAAAAGAAACTGACCAACATGCGTCAGTC
>JAFMCP010000043.1 GCA_017857705.1 Candidatus Nanopelagicales bacterium | reverse complement strand
GGTCAGGGACGAAGTGATGGCGAGGACATCGTTTATTCAATGTTTGAGGTTCGCTAATGTCACAGGTCGCAATCGTTACAGGTGCAGGCACCGGGATTGGTCAAGCGACCGCACAAATGTTGCACGCACGTGGTTATAACGTTGTTGCAGCTGACCTCAACGCTGAAGCACTTGCGTGGACCAATGGTGTCGAAGGACTGATAGGTGTTGTGGCTGACGTCAGTGTTGAATCTGACAACGAAGCCATGGTGAATGCAGCTCTGGAAACATTTGGTGGGCTCGACGCACTCGTCCTCAACGCCGGTATCGCTCGGCGTACGCACTGGGAAGCCGAAGACGCTGTTGATGCCTATGACCGAATCATGTCGGTGAATGCGCGCGGTGTCGTACTGGGAATTAGACACGCCGCCCCGAAAATGGCAGAGCGCGGCGGCGGTGCAATAGTCGTCGTTGCGTCGACTTCAGGTGTTCGTGCGGACCCGGAGCGCTTCGCTTACAACGCTTCAAAAGCTGCGGCGATTAATCTGGCTCGCGCTGCGGCACTTGACTGGGGAGTCCGAGGCGTGCGCATCAACGTAGTGGCGCCGGGTCCGACCATGACGTCGATCTTTCAGGGAGGGAAACTCACCCACGATCACCTTGCCGAACTCACTAGGAATATCCCGCTACAACGTCTTGGCACACCCGAAGAACAGGCGGAGGCTATTTGTTTCCTCGCTTCACCGGCGGCAAGTTTCATTACGGGAGCGGTGCTGATGTGTGACGGTGGAGTGACCGCCAACGCTGGCATCTTCGCGCCACAGGCCCTCGTGATCGACTAAACCGAATATTCATTGACCTAAACGAGAATCGCAAGAAATAAGGAGAGACAAACATGACCGGTTTCGACTTCGATGTCTTAGTGATCGGATCCGGGGTCGCTGGACTCGCGGCAGCTCTTGCCGCACACCAGGTGGGTGCCGAGCGAATCCTTGTTGCTGAGTCTGAGGGAATCGTCGGTGGCTCGTCACGATTGTCGGGTGGCCTCATGATGGGCGCGGCAACCCGCTACCAAAAAGTGCAGGGAATAGCGGATTCACCTGAAGCTCTGTTTCACGACTACATGACCTTGAATCAATGGAAAGTTGAGTCTGCGGTTGTCGAGCGACTCACTTCTCGAGCTGGTGAAGCTGTGGAATGGCTGGGCGATTTGGGTGTCGAGTTCTACGACCAGCTTGTATATGGTGGCGATGAATCCGTCCCGCGAGTCCATTGTCCGATTGGCCGTGGCCAAGCCGTTGTCGACGTTCTTTACCGCCAGTGTCGTGAGTCAGGTATTGAATTCGCGCTCGGACAGCGAGTAGATCGATTACTCGTTGCAGATGGTGCGGTGGTTGGAATCGCGTCAGGAACAGACGAGATAACAGCTGGATCGGTGGTGATCGCCACGGGTGGATTCGGTGCTAACGAACAAAAACGCAAAGAACTATTCCCATCAGTGTTTGACACTGATTGGTCGTATTACATTGGCGCCGACGGATCCCGTGGAGATGCACTTGACTTCACGCGCGACGTCAACGCGCAGGTGACGGGATTCAATCGTGGGCTGCGCCTGCTCCACACCGACTTTGACAAGATGTATGAGGCATACATTCCCGGCTGGCTTGTCCTGGTAAACAGTGAAGGTCGCCGGTTCTGCAATGAGACAGCGCCCTACGGAATTATGGATGGTCTCATGCAGGAGCAAGGCGATTCGGCATTTGCAATCTTCGATCACAAGACGCTCGTTGAAGCCACCGAACTCGGTGTGGCTCGATACAAACAGTCGATCCCCGGCTCCACTAAAAGGCAAAGCCCACACTGGAACTTGGATATTATCGAGATGATGCTCAAGGAGGGCAAGGTGCAAAAGCGCGATTCGCTCGAGGATCTTGCGGGCGCGATCGGAGTTCCCACTGCGAACCTGATCGCAACTGTCGCCAGGGTAAATGAGCTCGTTGAGTTGGCTGAGGACCAAGATTATTTGAAGGATCCGAAATTCCTTGAACCTATTGTTTCCGGACCGTTCTACGCGGTTGAGGTTCGGCCGGCAACCTGTTGCTTCACAGCCTGCGGATTGCGAATTAACCGCGATGCCGAAGTACTGGACGAAACGGGTCGCGTGATTGCGGGACTGTATGCAGCGGGTGAAGTGACCGGGGGCGTGATTGGTCCGCGCTATGTTGGTAGCGGCAACTCATATGGGAATTGCGTGACTATGGGTCGGGTCGCCGGGCAAGGGGCGGCAGCCCATGTCGACTGACCTTGGAGAAATTGCCTCGCGTGAAGCCATTCGAGAGGCGGCGTTTCGGTACGCCCGTGGTGTTGACCGGCTTGACGTCGACTTAATGAAAAGTGCTTATTGGCCCGATGCAACCGATGATCACGGGCGTTTCATTGGCAACGGATGGGAATTCGCGGAACGCGTTGTTGGCACACACGATCGATGGCAGACCACCATGCATTGCAATATGCAACATTCAATTGAGTTCGACGACGCAAACCACGCCCGCGGTGAGATCTACAACATCACCTACCTCGTGCCACGTGATGGAGGTGCCTGGTCGGTGTGGTTGGGCCGATACCTAGACCGTTATGAACAACGCGAGGGACAGTGGCGAATTGTGCATCGGATCTGCGTGCACGAGGCTACAACCACTATTGCGCACGCACCGATGGCTGGTGACATGTCAAAGTTTCGCACCGGAGAAGTGGACCGGCCGCGCGGTGATCGATTGCTGGGTACTTAACTCGTTACGTTATTTGTTGCAGCGCTGAGTCCGGCTAAACGGCCGAAGACGAGGATCGGTCCGAGGGTTCCACCGGCACCGCCGTAGGCCATCGCGGTTGGTGCAGCGGCAACATTGCCCACGGCGTAAAGACCTGGAATCGGCTGCGAGTGGGTATCTAATACGCGCCCGGTGTTATCCGTGCGAGGACCACCGCTGGTGCCAAGCGTGCCGGACTCAATGGGGACAGCGTAGAAAGGTGCTTCATCGATCCGCCCTAATGTGGAAGCTTTCGTGTATCGGTAATCACCGTCACCACTCCAGCGGTCATAAGCACTGTCACCGCGACCGAAGTCTGCATCTGAATCTGAATCAACAAAACCATTCCAGCGATCAACACTTGCAACAAGACCATCGGGATCAATACCGACCTGCTCGGCGAGTGAGCGCAATGAATCCGCGCGGGGGATCCACTCTGCAATGGGTTCACCCGCCGGTGTGCCGAATGAGCCGTACAACTGGGAATTTCGACCGTCAAAGATCAACCAGGCCGGAAGGTTGGTGTAGCCGAATGACATCGGATCCATCTGGTGGAATGCGCCACCTAAAGCGTTGTAGTTGGTGGCCTCATTGGTGAAACGTCGCCCGTACTTATTGACCATGATCGAGCCAGGCAATGTTCGCTCGCGGTTAACCAAGTTCGAGCGCTCTGCACCAAAAGCAATGTCGCCGGGGATCTTGACCGCGGGAACCCACCACGCCTGACCCATGTTGCCTAGCCGGGCGCCGGCCCGCATTGCCATAAGCAGTCCGTCACCGGTGTTGGTGGGGACCGAGGTTGGCGCGGTCATTGGGCCACGCAGGAATTCTTTGACGAGTTCGTTGTTCCACTCGAAGCCGCCGGTGGCCAGGATTACACCGCGTCGGGCATACACGCTGTGTTCCACTCCGTTGATCACCATCTGTACTCCGGTGACCCGACCTTTTTCAACAATGAGATCTGTTGCCGTGGCACTAAGAACGGGCTCAACCCCAAGGTCAAGCAGGGCTTTGATTATTGGGCCAATGAGCGCGCTGCCACAACCTCGCAGGTCGTTGTCGACTCGGCGCTGTAGTTCGTCCGGCTCGAGGAAACCTGCACCACCACCGAGTGTTGTGTCGGTGATTTTCAAGTGCGCTCCGCGCTTACTGCGACCTACCTTTTCTTGCCATGGGCCCAAACTTGCGTAACTAAAAAGACCGGGGTCAAGCGAACGGCCGCCGTTGGGTTTCCCGCCAGGGTTTTCCGGGTGGTAGTCGGGATAGTTGGGTAGCAGTGTGAAACGCAGTTCGGTGACGTCTTCGAGCCACTCGACGGTGGCGCGACCGTTGTCGACAAATGTTTGCGCAAGGGAAGGGTCCATGCGGCCAAGTGAGAGTGACTCCAAATAATTTATGGCATCTTCGCGGCTGTCAGCGATTCCTGCAGCGTCTTGATGGTGGTTCTGTGGAACCCACGTGACGCCACCGGAGATCGCCGTTGAGCCACCCAGAAGGTCGGCCTTTTCATAAAGTCCGACATCGGCGCCTGCAAGTGCGGCGCTGAGCGCGGCGCTGAGGCCCGCAGCCCCAGTGCCCAGGACAACGACGTCTTTCACGATGGTGGATTCCATAGAAAGAATCTACCGTTAGAGTCGTGTCCTCGAAGATTGAACTCATGAATGTGAAAATGTAAAAAGGAGTGACCATGTCCAATGAAGGGTCCAATGAAGGGTCCATTGAAGGTCTGCTTGTTGAGATGCAAAGTGACATTCTTCGCATCACTTTCAACCGACCCGATCGGCTTAACTCGCTATCCGCCGAGATCGTGCATGTGGTCGCCGACGCCGTTGATTCCGCGCCAGTTAATGGCGCCAGAGTGATCGTGATCACAGGTGCTGGTCGGGCGTTCAGTTCCGGAGCGGACGTCAGTGCAGGTGGCGCCCCACCCGGATTAGACACCCTCGACGCTGGTAACCGGTTAGTGAGATCTATCACTCTCGCCCCTACCCCAGTGGTCGCCGCGGTGAACGGGATTGCAGCAGGTATCGGTTGCTCAATCGCACTGGCTGCCGACCTCGCCATTGCGTCAGAGTCGGCTGGATTCATGCTCGCGTTCACCAAAATTGGACTCATGCCGGACGGTGGCGCATCGATGTTCGTGCCAGCGGCGGCAGGCCGTGCCCGGGCCATGCGAATGGCGTTGCTTGCCGAGAAAATCAGTGCGAAAACCGCTGAGGAATGGGGATTAATTGCTGGAATGGTCCCCGATACTGAGTTCGCGAGTGCCGTGGAAAAGATCGTTCAACAGTTGGCGAGTGGGCCACCCCTTGCCTTGGCGGCAACCAAACGGGTACTCAATGCGGCAACGATTTCCCTTCTTGACGAGATCCTTCAGGCTGAGCGGGACGGTCAAGAACCGCTGTTGCTCAGTACTGATTTCGTCGAAGGAATGGCTGCATTTCAGGAGAAACGAGCGGCCAAATTCACGGGGTTGTGAGCAACCAACTTCCCCCAATGTCCTGACAGTTTCACGAGGAAAGCACTAAAATTTGGGTAGTTAAACGCCGGCGCGAAATAGCCCGGATCCCCTTACCGAAGGAGCACATCTGATGGGAAAGCTTGACGGAATGGTCGCAGTTGTTACTGCCAGTACTCGCAGCATCGGTCTTGGAATTGCCAAGGGTTACTTGGACGAAGGCGCAAAGGTTGTACTGAGTGGCCGAAACGCAGAAAAGGGTGCCGCTGCAGTCGCCGAACTAGGCGGAGGTCCTAACGTCCACTTCATCGCATGCGATGCAACCAAGCAGGCAGATGTTGAAGCACTCGTTGATGGAACCGTTGAGCATTTCGGTCGAATCGACATCGCAGTATTCAACGCAGGTGGTGTTGCCGCGACTTCAATGCTCGCTGACTTCAGTGACGAAGAATGGCAATACGAACTGAACTTCAACCTCAACCATTGCTTCTGGGGCACGCGCCGTGCAATCAAGTACATGGCCCCTCAGGGTTTTGGTCGGATCATCAACATGTCATCGATGTTCGGCAAAATCACCACAGTCGGTGTCGCAGGTTACATCACCAACAAGGCCGCGATTATCGGTTTCTCCAAGGCAGCAGCACATGAAGTCGGCACTCAAGGCATCACGGTCAACGCTGTATGTCCCGGTTTCGTTGAGACCGACATGTTCTTTGAGACCGGACCTGCAACCGTTGCGGCCATGGGATTACCAGACCTCGATGCTCTTGCGGCCATCATGTACAACCCGACAGCAATCAAGCGACCCAACACTGTTGAAGAAGTTGCTGCAATGTGCACACTCCTTGCTTCCAAAGAAGGTGGCGGCATGACAGGTGGCGCATTCAACGTTGACGGTGGCGCTTCGCCTTACTAATCGGCGAGCGTTTCTGTTGTTCGTATTTTCATTGAACAAAAACTCAAAGTGAAGGTGATTCCGTGTCCTATTTCTCAGCAGTAGACCAGTGGTTCGAGGGTCGCAGTGCGATTGTCACCGGAGGCTCTGCAGGAATGGGACGCGCAATTGCGTTGGCTTTCTCTGCTGCCGGCAGCCGCGTTATCGTCAGTGATATCGCGGATGCCGGCGGTGAGGAAACCGTTGCACTCATTCGTTCGGCCGGCGGCGAAGCTCAATTCGTGCACGCCGATGTTTCCACAAGTGAAGATGTCCAATCGATGGTTTCGACCTGTGTTGACGCCTACGGTGGCCTTGACTTTGCCGTGAATGCAGCGGCCATTGAGTTCGAGGTTGATTTCCTCGCGGATCTGCCCGACGATCAATGGGATCGCATGCTCGACGTAAACCTGAAATCAGTTTTTCTGTGCATGAAGTACGAAATCCGCGCGATGCTCGCCGCCGGTAATGGTGGCGCAATTGTCAATATCGCTTCCACCAGTTCTTATCGGCCACAGCCGCACCAGTCGGCGTACACGGCCAGCAAGTTTGGTGTTCTGGGGTTAACTAAGTCTGCTGCAGTGGACTACGCACCGCAGGGCATCCGGATTAACGCAATTTGCCCAGGTTCTATCGACACCCCAATGTTGCGCAATGCAATCGAGCGCCGCGGCCGCGACCCACAGGAGGTCGCCAACCGACTTTCCTTAATCGGTCGCTTTGGCACCCCGGATGAAATCGCATCAGCTGCACTGTGGCTGTGTTCCAGTGCTGCTGGATTCACAATCGGCCATGCACTCGCTGTCGACGGTGGCTATCTAGCCCGATAGCGCAATCTCGTCACGCAATCATATTTATACCTTCCATATTTATACCTTCAGGAGACTTTGTGGAACAGCAAGATTTTGATGTCATCGTGCTCGGAACCGGCGCTGCTGGCCTAGCTGCTGCTATTCGCGCGGCGGCAGACGGTGCATCGGTCGGGTTATTCGAAAAAGCAGACACTGTGGGTGGAACAACCGCCTGGTCTGGTGGCATGGCCTGGATCCCACTTAACTCAAAGTCGCTGGCTGCCGGGGTTAAGGACTCGCGCGAGCAGGTCCTTACCTATCTCAAGAGTCTGTCCCACGGCATGATGACCGATGACTTGATCGAGTCCTATGTCGACAATGCTCCGCGAGTATTGGACTGGCTCGAAGAAAACACCTGCTTCCGCTACGAACCAGTGCTGGGTTTTCCCGACTACCACCCCGAACACCCCGGTGGCCTGCCCGAAGGAGGCCGCGCAATCGAATGTCCCTTGATGCCCTTTGTGGAGATCGGCGAATGGGGACCCAAGATCACCCGTGGCTATCAGATTTCCGGTACCTACATGATGAGCGAGTCTTCGATGGCGCGCAATAGGCCAAATGGTGGCGTAAGTGAGAGTGAGTACGAGCGGCGAAGTATCCGCGACGAACGTGGGGCAGGACAGGCATTCGTCGGATTCCTTCTCAAAGCGTGCCTTGACCTTGGAGTTATCCCGGTGACGGGTACACGAGCCGTTCGATTAATTGAAGAAGATGGCCAAGTTGCGGGCGTTGAGTTTAAAGGTACAGATGGCAGTGAATTTCAAGCTCGAGCAGCCGGTGGTGTTGTCTTGGCAACCGGTGGCTTTGAATGGAATGAGGACCTCAAACGTTCATTCATCAAAGGCCCACTGACGCGCACCGTGGCCGTACCTACTAATACAGGTGATGGCCTCGTTATGGCGATGCGACTAGGTGCGTCACTAGCAAACATGCGTGAGGCGTGGTGGGTACCGACAATCGATGTTGAGGTTCCGGGCTGGGGCAAAGTTGTTTGGCAAGTAAATGGCGAACGCTCCCGCCCACATTGCATCATGGTCAATCGAGACGGACGGCGTTTCACCGACGAGGCTGCGAATTACAATGCCATCGGTAATGCTTTTCATGTTGTCGACGTTGCCAGTTTCGACTACGTGAATCACCCCGCATATATGGTGTTCGATTCCCATTACCTAACCACCTATGGACTGGCACATCAAAAGGATCCGAATAACGTGCCCGATTGGTTGACAACAGCACCAACACTTGCCGAACTTGCCGCAAAGATTGATATTCCGCCGGCCGCACTAGAGGAAACGGTGACGCGTTGGAACACACATGTGGCACAAGGTTCCGATCCAGATTTCTCGCGTGGGGTGAGTGTGCATGATCGTTTCTGGGGTGACGCAGCATTTGGCATGGAACCACAGACAACCCTTGGCCCCGTTGACACAGCGCCGTACTTCGCCGTGCAAGTTAACTCCGGGTGTCTTGGTACCAAAGGGGGTCCGCGCACTGACAACTTGGCCCGAGTACTCAATGTCGATGGAGAAGTAATCCCTGGTCTTTACGCGGCAGGCAACGCCATGGCATCGGTTATGGGTATGACCTACGGCGGTCACGGTGGAACGCTCGGCCCAGCAATTACATTTGGTTGGCTTGCGGGGCACGACGCTGCTGAACGCGCACGCGTCTAACTGACTACTTCGAGTAGTCGTAAAATCCACGCCCGCTCTTGCGGCCATACATTCCAGCCTCAACATGTCGTTTCAACAAAGCCGGGGGAGCGAAGCGCAGTTCCAGGTGCTCTGCATACAGGCTTTGTGAAACCAGCAACATAGTGTCAAGACCGATCATGTCGCACAACTTCAACGGACCCATTGGCATGCCGCATCCCGCCACCATTCCCTCGTCAATGTCCTCTTTAGAGGCAACACCGTTCTCCAGTGAGCGGATCGCATCCAACAGGTAGGGAACAAGAATCGCATTGACAACAAAACCGGAACGGTCTTTGGCGCGAATCACTTTCTTACCCAACACATCGGCGCAGAATGCGTGGGTTGCATCAGCGACCGCGGGATCAGTTTGAAGGCAAGAGATGACTTCAACCAGCTGCATTACGGGGACCGGATTGAAATAGTGCGTACCTAGGACGCGCTCCGGATGGGTGCTCGCTGCTGCAATTTGAGCAACTGGAATAGAAGAGGTGTTGGTCGTGATGATCGCGTCGGGGCGAAGGACAGCATCGAGTTGTTCGATCAGAGAAACTTTGTCAGCGAGGGTCTCACGGATTGCTTCGGTAACGATCTCCCGGTCAGCCAGCGTGCTGATGTCGGTGGTCCACTGGATACGAGCCATGATCGAGTCCGCGGACTCAGAGAGCTTGCCCGCTGCCTCGGCTTTGCTCAGGGATGCGGCCATTCGCTTCTTCGCATTCTCCAGTGCCTCGGGGAAAGCATCAACAACAATTACATCGCAGCCACCTTTGGCACCAATTTCTGCGATTCCTGCACCCATCACGCCGCAACCGACGACACCAAGACGATTCATTATTTATTCTCTTTCTTCATGTGAGTGAAGTTCCCGGCGGGAACACAACAGATTCGACGCAAATTATTTCGAAATAACGGTGGAGTGGCTGTGTCTAGAAGTCGCCCGCATTGGTGCGCAATGTCCGCAGAATTCCCAGAAGTGAATCTATTTGTTCCGCTGTGAGTCCGAGTTGCTCGAAGACCTCCCCGTTCAGGGCGGTCGTAGCAGCAGCAGAACGCTTCCGACCCAAATCGGTGATGGATGCAAGTACCGCACGCCGATCCGATGGATGTGGAAGGCGTTCGACAAAACTCTGCGCCTCTAACCGGTCGACAGCACTGGTCACACTTGTTGGGTGAACTTGGAGAAGTGTCCCCATTCGTGTCATGGGCAGGGAGCCGTACTTGGTGAATGACAGCAGCGTGAGGATTTCGTAGCGTGCGAAGGTGAGATCCAATGGACGCAGAACCGCGTCGATTCGCTGCAACATTATTTGTTGCACCCGCACAATCGAGGTCACCGCCGCCATGCCGTCTGCAGCCTGTGTCCACTTGTGATTCACCCACTGCCGTCGGGCTTCTTCGATCGGATCGCTGTCGAGTGTCCGACTCATTGTCACAAGGTCTCCCGTTTTGGTTGATTGGGCTATTTAAGTTGTTGAGGCACTGCCCTGGTTGCTCAAACATTACGACGGTATTGGCCGCCGACCTCGAAAAATGCCGAGGTAATTTGACCCATTGAGCATACCCGAACAGCGTCCATTAGGGAAGAAAACGTGTTATCCCCTGACGCTGCGGCTTCCTTGAGTCGGGCAAGGGCGGGTTCTGCTTCAACCCGATGCTTCTCGTGGAAGGCTGCAAGCCGCTCAACCTGTGAACGTTTTTCGTCTTCACTTGCGCGCGCCAGTTCAACGGTCTGAACTTCATCACTGGCATGCGGGTTGAGGAAGGTGTTGACCCCGATAATTGGCAGGGATCCATCATGCTTCTTGTGTTCGTAGAGCATTGACTCGTCTTGGATTCGCCCGCGCTGGTAGCCGGTTTCCATGGCGCCAAGGACGCCTCCGCGATCGGAGATTCGTTCGAACTCGATGAGAACTGCTTCCTCAACGAGGTTTGTCAGGTCATCCACAATGTAGGAACCTTGTAGTGGATTCTCGTTTTTAGACAGACCCCACTCTTGGTCGATAATCATCTGGATTGCAAGTGCGCGTCGCACTGAATGCTCACTGGGGGTTGTGACAGCTTCGTCGTAGGCGTTGGTGTGCAGCGAGTTGCAATTGTCATTGATCGCGCACAGTGCTTGCAGTGTCGTGCGGATGTCGTTGAAGTCCATTTCCTGTGCGTGTAAGGACCGACCCGATGTTTGAACGTGGTACTTGAGTTTTTGGCTGCGCTCGTCGGCTCCATAGAGTTCACGCATTGCGATTGCCCAGATGCGCCTAGCAACTCGACCAAGGACCGTGTACTCGGCATCAATTCCATTTGAGAAGAAGAATGAAAAGTTCGGAGCGAAGTCCTCCACCTTCATGCCGCGAGCAAGGTATGCCTCGACGTAGGTGAATCCATTTGCGAGAGTAAATGCAAGTTGGGAAATCGGATTAGCACCAGCTTCAGCGATGTGGTAACCCGAGATGGATACGGAATAGAAATTACGAACTTCATTTTCGATGAACCACTGCTGAACGTCGCCCATGCAACGCAGGGCAAACTCGGTGGAAAAGATGCAGGTGTTCTGACCCTGATCTTCTTTGAGAATGTCCGCTTGCACGGTGCCGCGCACGTTTGTGAGAACCCATGCTCTGATTTCGGCGGCTTCTTCCGCGGTGGGTTCACGGTCCTCCCGCTCACGGAAGGCGTCAAGGCGTTGGTCGATTGCCGTGTTCATGAACATCGCAAGAATCGTTGGGGCGGGACCGTTGATTGTCATGGAGACGGAGGTCATCGGATCACAGAGGTCAAAGCCGGAGTACAAAACTTTCATGTCATCGAGGGTGGCGATTGATACGCCGGAGGTTCCGACTTTGCCGTAAACATCCGGCTCTTCATTAGGGTCACGGCCGTACAGGGTGACCGAGTCGAATGCGGTTGAGAGTCGGGTTGCTGGCTGACCTGAGGACAGCAGATGGAATCGGCGGTTGGTGCGAAATGCGTCGCCTTCACCGGCGAACATGCGGGCAGGTGCTTCACCATCACGTTTAAACGGGAAGACACCTGAAGTAAATGGGTAACTGCCGGGCAGGTTTTCTTCGCGCAGGTAACGCACGAGTTCACCCGAATCTTCGGTTTGTGGGAGAGCTACGCGAGGGATACGCGAACCAGAAAGTGTGTCTTTCCACAGGTTTGTGTGCAGTTCCTTGTCCCGGATCGTGACTACAAGCTCCTCTTGTGAGTACTGCTCGCGCACCTCTGGCCACGATGTTAGGAGTGAGACCACGTCGCGCTGCATTTCGGCTTCTTGGGTTTCACGTAAGGCTTGGACTTCACTCGTGTCAGCGCCTTGCGCTGCGAGCATGTCCGCAGCTGTGCCCAGGTGTTGCACACGTCTGGCGATATTGGCCTGATCATTAGTTGTTGCGTGGTAGGAGCGCACGGTGTCCGCGATCTCGGCGAGGTAGCGCGCGCGGCCCGGCGGCACGATCGTGGTGAGACCGGTTGGCTCCATTCCTTCAAGGCGGTTCAGTACACCCGGATTGCTGACCAAACCTTTGGTGACCAGCAGGTCATAGAGGTAGTGGTATAGGTGGGTGACCCCGTCGTCTGCGAAGCGCGCGGCCGAAGTGCCGAAGACCGGCATGTCCTCCCAGGTAGAACTAAATGCTTGACGGTTGCGAACGAGCTGGCGGGCGACATCACGGCGGGCATCTTCAGCACCGCGTCGTTCGAACTTGTTAATTGCTACAGCGTCCGCGTAGTCGAGCATGTCAATTTTTTCGAGTTGGGAAGCTGCACCAAACTCGGGTGTCATTACGTACAGGGATGTGTCGACGAAAGGAACAATGCCCGAGTCGCCTTGGCCAATTCCAGGAGTTTCGACAACCACCAGATCGTGCGTGGCCCGGTACAAAGTGATGACGTCCGCGAGGTTTTCAGGGATCACCGAGCCGGCGCCCCTAGTGGCCAGCGAACGGAAGGTAACGGATCCAAGGTCAATGGTGTTCATTCGTATTCGATCACCCAGGAGCGCCCCACCACCCTTGCGACGAGTTGGGTCAACCGCGATTACGGCAATTCGGAGTTTGCCTTCTTGGTCGGTGCGGAAACGTCGCAGGAGTTCATCGGTCAAAGTTGATTTTCCGGAGCCACCGGTACCGGTAATACCCAGAACAGGTGTCGAAACCTGAGCCGCGGCGGCTTGGATTTTTTCTAGCCACCCTGCGGGCGCGCTGCCTTCTTCCAGGAGTGTGACCGCACGAGCAAGTTCGCGTTCATGTCCCGCGAGAACAGCGTCCAATGCGGGGATTTCTTCGGTGAGGGGTACATCGCACTCCGTCACCATCGAGGCGATCATTCCAACAAGTCCTAGTCGTTGACCGTCTTCAGGTGAAAAGATTCGTACTCGTTTTTTTGCTAGGAGAGCGATTTCTTCAGGAACAATGACGCCGCCTCCACCGCCGTAAATACGGATGTGTTCTGCGCCTCTACTGTCTAACAGGTCCCGCAGGTAGCTGAAGTATTCAACGTGTCCGCCTTGATAAGAGGAGATCGCGATACCTTGAACGTCCTCTTGGATGGCGGCCCGAACAATCGTTTCAACACTGCGGTCGTGTCCGAGGTGGATTACTTCACAGCCTTGTGACTGCAGGATCCGGCGCATAATGTTGATCGCTGCGTCGTGCCCGTCGAACAGGCTGGCGGCCGTGACAAACCGAACAGGATTCGTGGGTAGTCGGTCTATATCAACGGCGCTCACGGGGACTCTCCTCAATTGGACGCCGGCACCACGCCGACCTGTCCTATGGACTTCAAATTATAGGACATCATCATACTTTGTGTTCCGGAATTTCGGGATTCG
>JAFMCP010000161.1 GCA_017857705.1 Candidatus Nanopelagicales bacterium | reverse complement strand
GCGACCGCTTTCACTGTAATGGAGTGCGGGAGACCAGAAGGCCTCCCGCACTCCGGGTTACTTTAGAAGAATCCGAGCTTATTCTCGGAGTAGCTGACAAGGAGATTCTTTGTCTGCTGGTAGTGATCAAGCATCATCTTGTGATTCTCGCGGCCTATACCCGATGACTTGTAGCCACCGAATGCAGCATGTGCAGGATATGCGTGATAGCAGTTAGTCCATACCCGACCGGCTTGGATTTCTCGACCAGCACGGTAGGCAGTGTTCATGTATCGAGTCCACACACCGGAACCCAGTCCATAAAGCGTGTCGTTGGCAATTTCCATTGCTTCCTCGAAACCATCAAATTTTGTCACGGCAAGAACCGGTCCAAAGATTTCTTCTTGGAAGATACGCATGTTGTTCGTGCCTTCCATGACGGTGGGTTCCACATAAAAACCACCGGACAAATCGCCACCGAGATCAGCGCGCTTGCCACCCATGAGCACCTTTGCACCCTCTTGCTTGCCAATCTCAATGTAGCTCAAGATTTTTTCCAACTGGTCATTCGAGGCTTGAGCGCCAATCATTGTGTTGGTATCTAGTGGATTGCCTTGTGTGATTGCCTTTGTGCGTACCAGTGCATCAGCTAGGAACGAGTCATAGATGGGTGCATCGATGAGGGCTCGCGAAGGTGCAGTACATACTTCACCTTGGTTCAAAGCGAACATGTTGAAGCCCTCAAGACACTTGTCGTAGAACGCGTCATTCTGATCCGCGATATCCCGGAAGAACACATTGGGCGACTTGCCACCCAATTCCAGAGTGACGGGAATAATGTTCTCTGATGCGTACTGCATGATCAATCGGCCAGTTGTTGTTTCCCCCGTGAATGCAATCTTTGCAATGCGACGTGAGGATGCAAGCGGTTTGCCAGCCTCTACGCCGAAACCATTGACAATATTGACCACACCTGCTGGGAGCAGATCAGCAATTAGATCCATCAAAAAAAGTATAGAAACCGGGGTCTGCTCGGCTGGTTTGAGGACAACGCAGTTACCTGCAGCCAGTGCGGGTGCGAGTTTCCACACTGCCATCAAAATTGGGAAGTTCCAAGGAATGATCTGGCCGACAACACCCAATGGTTCGTGGAAGTGATAAGCAACAGTGTCATGATCTAATTCGCCGAGAGAGCCCTCCTGCGCACGGATCGCTCCGGCAAAGTAGCGGAAGTGATCGATTGCAAGTGGGATGTCAGCCGCCATTGTTTCCCGGACTGGCTTGCCGTTTTCCCACGTTTCAGCGACCGCAATCATTTCAAGATTTGCTTCCATACGATCAGCAATCTTGTTCAAGATGATTGCGCGCTCGGTTACTGAAGTTTGACCCCAGGATTTTGCAGCAGCATGTGCGGCATCGAGGGCTAATTCAATATCTTCAGCGGTGCCGCGAGCAACTTCGCAGAAGACGCGACCCGTAACGGGAGTGACGTTTTCAAAATACTGACCTTTGACCGGCGCCACATATTCGCCGCCAATCCAATTGTCGTAGCGTGCCTTAAATTCGGCAACGCTTCCTGCCTGTCCAGGCTGCGCGTAAACACTCATATTTTCCTCTCATGCCGACAGTTTTGCCGACGTTTAGCATTGAGATTAGGACTGCAAGGTCGGCCGTATGCCGCCTTGTCTCTTTACCTATCCCTATCCGGGCAGATTGGATAGGTGAATTACTGGACATTTGGCTAGGTAGACAGTTAGCATCAAATATGGCTCTCAATGTCCGTCCAGAGGTTTCCCTGGGCCGGCGTTCGCCTATGGCGACCACACGGATTGTGGTGGCCGATCGCAATGTAATAACGCGAGTCGGTATCAGATCAATTCTGGAACGCAATCCTGGAATGGCAGTTGTTGCTGAGGCAACAACCTACGACTCAATAATTGACGTGATCGACGAGCACGGCCCCGACATCATGATTATCGATCTGGACTTAGGCGATGACACAACACGGGGATTAAAAATTTGCGAGGAAATTTCTGATCGATACCCTTCAACTAGAATTTTGATTTTGGCAAACACCTTGAGTGAATTTATCGTCATTGAAGCATTGCGTCGTGGAGCTAACGGATACCTGTGTAAAGAAGATTTAAAGGCAGATGAATTATCCAAGGGAGTCAAAGCCATTCAAGACGGTGACACGGTCTTGGGCCGAGGGGTCGGCAAACTTGTAGCTAAAAGTTTGGGTTCGACCCGAGAAAAATCAGATCACTTGACAGAGCGTGAAGTCGTCGTAGTTCGTGCGATAGCCCGTGGGTTGAGTAACAAGCAAATTGCACATGAGATGTTCATCTCTGAAAGTACAGTGAAGTTTCATATCCAGAATGCGTCGAAGAAATTAAATAGTCACCGTCGCGCCGAACTTGTTCACCGCGCTACAGCGTCTGGGCTAATCGCTTAAAGATTAAAGACGGGAGTCGGGCATCATGCTGCATTCCTTTTGAGCAGGTCTCGAATCTCAGTGAGTAGTTCGATATCCGTTACAGGAGTGG
>JAFMCP010000042.1 GCA_017857705.1 Candidatus Nanopelagicales bacterium | reverse complement strand
AGTCCTCACCGATCATGTCAAGGAAAACGTCTTCCAACCGGCCACCCGTTCGACCGGCGAGTAGATCAGCGACTTTGCCCGTTGCAATGAGTTGACCTCGATGCATGACCACGACGTGCGAACATGTTTGCTCAACCTCGCTCAGCATGTGACTGGAAACGATGACCGTGCGCCCAGTATCCGCATAACTCTTCATAACCTCGCGCATCGATTTAATTTGGGGTGGATCAAGACCGTTAGTGGGCTCGTCAAGCACGAGCAGATCCGGCTTACCCAACATGGCTTGTGCAATTCCTAGGCGTTGGCGCATCCCTTGGCTGTAAGCCTTTACCTTGCGGTCAATTGCGGTACCGAGATCCGCGATTTCGAGTACTTCATCGAAGTATGGTTCGCCGACCCGACCAGATGCTTTCCAGTAAAGGTGGAGGTTTTCGCGCCCGCTCAAGTGCGGCAGGAATCCAGCACCTTCAACGAGTGCACCGACGCGTGAGAGAACGGGGGAGCCGAAAAATACGGGGTGCCCGAACAGGGTGATCTCTCCTTGGGTGGGAGCGATCAGCCCCATCATCATTCGCATTGTCGTGGTTTTTCCTGCGCCGTTTGGACCAAGTAGGCCCAAGACAACACCGCGTGGAACTTCGAAGCTGACTCCCTTGACCGCTTGGTAGCCGCCCTTATAGGTCTTATAAAGATCTTCAATCACCACGGGTGAATCGTTGATTGAGTCAGAAAATTCAGTTGCATGTAATGGTTTTGGTTCCCTTGGACGCAGTACAAACAGAATCGCACCGGCAATGGCGAGTGCTGGAATAATTAGTAGGAGCCACGCGAAAGTTGCATCCTCGCCGCCAACGGGGGTCAAACCGGCAACTAGTGGAACGTTGATCCCACCCTGAGTCATCGCAACTGTGTAAAGGCGTTCGTTGAGGGGCATTCGGTAAGCGAGGTCGGTTGTGCTCACCACCAGCCTGAAAGAGTCACCAGCGTTTGCAGTCAGGGCAATTGCGGGGAGGTCTACCGTCACGACCCGGGGGGTTGACCCCAATGAATCAAATCTCACCGGTGCGACCAGCCCCTGGGGCAAACTTGCACGGCCACTTGCACCAATTACCTGCAGGCTCAGGAAGAAGACGGCATCGGTCACCACTTCTTCGGAGGCGAATGCAACTTCAACTTGGCTGGAACCAATTATTTCGGTGGCAGTATCGAGTGGTTGCGACTGGAAAAATGCGCTTTGACCAGGAAAAGAACTAGAGACAAAGGAGCCGAGGTTTCCTGCGAGTGAGCCACCAAACCCTGGGATTGAACTAATTGCCGCTGGGCTCGCACCGGCGGGTGACAAAATTTGTTGTGGTGGACCTAGCACCGGGATCGACTGCTGTTCACTGCCAAAAAGTCCGGGGTATTCGGCGCCGGCGACAACGGTGGGTTGCGGTTGATTGTTTTGGATCGAGATCTCACCCGAGGTTAATGTCACTTCAAAGGGTTCGGTTACCGCGGGACTTTCGGGTGCTTCTTGCAAGTATTTTTCGAACCAATTAATTATCGATGTCTCTAGTCGCTCGTCCTCATTAGTACCTCCGTCGTGGCCCATCCCGTGCCACAACACTGAAACTGGTGTTTGTGGAGATGCTTCCATGATTTGTTCCGCATTGGCATTTGTTTGCGCAAGTGGAAATAATGAGTCAGCCTGCCCACCACTAATGAGGGAGGGTGCTGTGATTCGATTGGTGACACTGATAGGCGAAGATTCACGCATCAGTGTGCTAGTTGCTTGAGTCACCTGAGCGGTGGTTGCCGACTCCGTGTACGCGGCGCACCACTCTGGACTAAATCTTCCGCAGCGCGTTACTTTCCCGTCGGTTGTGCGTAAGCCCACACTGAAAAAGAAACCGGTCCACAAATTTTTGTAAACACCGAGTTGCGTTGATCCTTCAACACTTTGACCAAAGAGCGAGGTTTCCAAATCGTTCCACGTGATGTCCGAGGCCAGTGCATCGACCCGATTGTCGTAGCCGGCAATGAGTAAAGCGAGTGCACCGCCGTAAGACCCACCGGCGAACCCGACGCGGGGATCACCAGCACCGTCTTGGGTTACTTCGGTTCGTTGGGCCAAGTAGTCGATCAGCCGCGAGGCATCCGCGACTTCAAAGTCAGGCGAATTCATTGAGATCAGCCCGGTCGAATCACCGAATCCGCGGGCAGAGTAGGTCAGGACAACAAACCCAGCCTCGGCTAATTGCGTGGCTTGATCTGCGCTCCCGGACTTGTCCCCACCGAAACCGTGGGCCAAGACAACGGCTGGCGCGGGTACTTTCTCGGGCAGGTACAAACCCGCGTCGAGCTCAACAGGATTCTGGTCTGTAGCCGAGGTGGGTCCGCCTGAAATTCTCAGGGCTTCAGGCTCACTTGCGGCGTGGGCGGCTGGGCTAATAATCAATCCACCAAAGAGTGATCCACCGAGAACGAGCGCCGACCCGATTGCCAACAAGCGCCGAGGAACTCTCACTGGACCACTCTAAGTCGGATCAATGGCGGTTGCTCGTCCTGCACGGCCTTTGTCCGGGGCAAGGGGAATGATCACCCTGGGAAAGTCGTGTCCGAACCGTAACGGGGGCGGTATTGGTGACCTGCGAAGATGGAAAGGTGAAATTAACAGATTCAATCCTTAGCCCTAGCCAGCGCGAACGCGCTTTGGCCACGTTAGCTGAGCAGGAATTTGATGTATTGGTGATTGGCGGTGGCGTTACCGGAGCCGGAAGCGCCCTTGATGCAGCATCTCGAGGATTGAGTGTCGCGCTGATTGAAATGCGAGACTGGGCGGCTGGAACATCAAGTCGTTCGGGCAAACTTTTCCACGGTGGACTGCGCTACTTGGAGCAGTTCAACTTTGGTTTGGTCCGCGAGGCATTAAAAGAACGAAGCCTCATGCTAGAAAAGCTATGTCCCCATCTAGTTCGCCCAATTGAATTCATTTACCCGATTGAGCATCGCATTTGGGAACGCGCATACATGGGCGCAGGTCTTTTTCTTTATGACACCATCGGTGGGGCAGGAGCCGTCCCACGCCACAAGCAATTGAGTCGTAAACAGGTTCTGGCGCGCGCACCTGGCTTGTCGCAGAAAAGATTGGTTGGGGGTATTTCGTTTTTTGATGCCCAGGTGGACGACTCGAGGCACACGCTGGAACTAGTACGAACTGCAGCGGCTTACGGTGCGGTGGCAGCGGCAGCATTAAAAGTTATTGGTGTTTCACATGACCAAGCTGGTGCGGTCACTGGGGCTGTTGTTAAGGATCTTGAAAGTGGAAGTGAATTCCGCATCAAGGCGAAGACGGTTATTAACGCAACCGGAGTGTGGACCGACACCCTTCAAAAAATGGCTGGCGGTGAGTCTGACTTCTCGGTTCAGGCCTCAAAGGGAGTACATATTTTAGTCCCACGCGACCGGATCAACTCTGAGGTTTCTGTATTTGTGCGAGCCGAGGACAGCGTCTTGTTTATCCGCACGTGGGGCGCGCACTGGCTTATTGGAACAACGGATACCCCTTGGGACCTGGAACTTGATCACCCCGCTGCCAGTGCAACCGACATCGAATACATTTTGCGAAACGTCAATCGTGTACTTAATGTGGAACTCACAGTTGATGACATTGATGGTGTCTACGCCGGATTGAGACCATTGATTAAAGGCAAAGAGGGTGCGACCAGTGACCTAAGTCGCGAACACGCCGTTGAAACAACTGTTCCTGGTTTCACAACAATTGTCGGTGGCAAGTACACCACTTATCGGGTTATGGCCGAAGACGCCGTTAACGCAGCAATTGTTGATCTCCAAAGCCGTGAACTTTTGCATGAGGTTCCTAATTCCGAAACGGAAGAGATTTTATTGATTGGCGCGCCTAACCTAGACGAAGCCGAAACCAATCTGAAGTCAATGGGAAAAAACTTTGGGCTCACCACCAAGGGAGTCGAGCACCTATTGGGCCGCTATGGATCGATGGTGGGTGACCTCACCTCAATGTTGAGGTACCGCCCTGAACTCGCCCAGCCGATAGCCGGAGGAGCCGGCTACCTGCGGGTTGAAGCCTTATATGCGGTGACCCATGAGGGCGCACTGCACATTGACGACATTCTGACCCGTCGAACCCACCTCTCAATTGAAACGCCTGACCAAGGCTTGGAGGCTGCGGCAGAAGTGGCTCAAATCATGGGTGCCGAACTTGGTTGGAGCCAAGAGCGCTGTGAGGAAGAACTCGCGCACTACCAGGATCGAGTTGCGGCTGAACTGCATGCGCATCTAGCTTTGGATGATTCGGGTGCAATGGCAGCCCGCAATCAGGCTCGGGATATTCGTCTTACTAAAGTGTGAATCTCAATTAGTCGAGTGCAATGAAAGCGGGAATCGTGGGAAACGAAATTGTTGATTCAAATGAAATCGAAGTCGGTGACGACTTGTCAGTCGACATTGTGCTCGACGAGAATGGTCAAGTTGTTGGCGCAGTTGCAGATGAACTGATCGTGGCTACCGGCCCCAATGGTTCAATAGTCGACGAAATCATCGATGTTCTTGATGCTGACGGCGACTTGGTCGTGGAAGACGAAATAGTCACTGTTTACGATGCCGATGGAAATGCGATCGCTCGTGACGAAGAAATTCGAATCCCCCTCGAAGGATAAAGACTTGGTAATCCCCTCGTTATAATCGGTTACGAGGGGGTTACATGTTCACGCGCATAACTATTTTTTCACATCTTCGCCGAATTCTGGTGGCAGGGCTTATTGCCGTACTCATTCTGGCTTTGTCACCTGTAGCATCGGCGGCCTCAAGAGTTGACCCACTTCGCCTGCTGAATTCCCTCCCTGTGTCTAATGAAGTGAACTCCGGGTACAACCGTGATCTATTTAGGCATTGGTCTGACCTTGATTCTGACGGGTGTGATACCCGCGAAGAGGTGCTCATTAATGAGAGACTCACCGGAAATGTCGTCGGCTGCAAGGTTGTTAATGGTAAGTGGATATCGCAGTACGACGGTGTGACTACAACTAACCCAAGAACCTTTGACATTGATCATTTTGTTCCTTTGAAAGAGGCGTGGGACTCGGGTGCTTGGCGCTGGGATAGTTCGACGCGAGAACGCTTTGCAAATGATCAGGGTTACGCCCTGTCATTGATCGCGGTAAGCGCAAGTTCTAATCGCTCAAAAAGTGATCGTGATCCAAGTGACTGGTTACCGAGTGAAAATCGTTGTTTATATGCAAAGAGTTGGATCGGCGTCAAGTTTCGCTGGAGATTGTCGGTGGACAGTCGTGAAAAAGGCAAGTTGCGCCGGTTGTTGTCTAACTGCAAGGGCACCATGAAAGTCCCACCGAGAGCACAAACCACAAACGTCACGAACACTGAGCCTTCGACTCCAGCCGGCAGTTCTAGTCCAACAAATTCTTCGACCGATCCACGGTTTGGGACGTGCGGGGAAGCGATTGCTTCCGGATACGGCCCCTATGTAAAAGGCAATGACGCGGAGTACTCCTGGTACATCGATCGGGATAGAGACGGAGTCGTTTGCGAGTAGTTTCTAGGTGGGAAGCGGCAAGAAATTTATTGTGTCACCTGCGTCAATCGCATTATTGATAACGGCAAATCCAGTTGATGCGCTCAACCCACGCAACATTGCCGATCCACCAAATTCCGCTGGCGTGAAGACCGAGTCGATGACCGAACCTGGTGAAAGTCTCGTCGCTGACCCACCACCTTTAAGTGATGTTGAAGATATTAGAGGGATCAAAGGCTGCAGTTGCTGGCCAAGGATTTTGTTGAGCATTGGTTGAACAAGAGTTGAAAGAGCCACAATTGCGGCAAGTGGGTTTCCGGGGAGCCCCACTACCGGGATTTGTTTTCCCTCAAAGTTTCTTATCACCGCAAATTTCATGGGATGTCCAGGTCGCACGGCCACGCCGTCAAGCAAAACCTCACCTCCCGCAATTGAGATTGCGGTGATGAAGTGGTCTTTAGCGCTCGCAGCAGTTCCACCCGTTGTTAGCACAATGTCAGCTTGTGAGCCAGCCAATGTCTCTGAGATATCGGTTGCTTGATCCCGTCGGTAGAGCACCGGAAGCACCTGGGCTCCCATGCGGGTAAGCCACATGGGAATTTGAATGCCGAGAGAGTCGCGCACACGTTCGCGCGTGGGTAATCCGTTTGTGAGAAGTTCGTCGCCGGTGATAATTATTTGAACAAGTGGTTGTTCAAAGACTTTTAGCTGATCATGTCCAGTTGCGGCCAGTAATCCGATAAGTGCCGGATTGAGAATTGCTCCGGGAGCACACAGGTTTTGGCCGATTGGACACTCTTCGCCTGCCTTGCGAATATCTTCAGTGGTGGCACTACTCGAAGTTAGTTGGTCCTTTGCAAGAGTTGCGTTTTCGGTTCTGACAATTGCTTGCGCACCGACAGGGAGTGCTGAACCCGTCGTGACAACGCTAGCTTGATTTCTTTCAATCTGTTGTCCTTCAATCAGTGTCCATGGTCCGTCGCCGTTAACCGCCCAACCATCCATTGAACTTGAGTCGGCAAAAGGAAGGTTTGTTAGTGCAATAGCATTTTCCCCGCAAATTCTTTTATCACCCGACTCAAGAGGTATGACTTCAATTTCACCGATGTGAACACATGAATGGGCGAACTGACGAACCTGTTCCCAAGACTGTTCGGGGGTGTGAGCTGTGACCATGGGCTAGTTGTTCTTCTCCGACCAGGATTTTGCCAAGGTTTCAATTGTGTCGGAGATTTCTTGGAGGTTGCCGCCGCGGGCGACTGCCATTCCCATGAGGTAGGTGGTTACAGGGGCGGCTGGACGTTCAACTTCGTGTGCCGCCTGCCGGGCACCGTCGAGGATCGCCTTCAGGTCAGACTCGCTCACGCTCGCCGTAACTTCACCGAGGTCTAACACCCTGATCACTTCCTGCAACCATTCCTTCATGGCATGACCTTAGGGTGCCTGGCAAGTAATTTACGTGCGGTAGCCAAATCCTCGAGAGTATCCAGATCCACAAAGTCGTGGGCATCCTTGGGACTTAAGTTGTGGTGCTCAACTGATTGCAAGTGACTCGTGAGTTCGCGCATACTTTTGTTGTCAGGTACCCCCAGCTGCCCAAGGGCGAGCCGAAGGGAATCACTGCGGTAGAGGCCCGCTAAGTATTGAGATTTGCCACTTGGGTCTCGTGGAATCAACGCCTGTGAGTTAGCGGCAAGTTCCCAGCCCAGAAGTCGCGGAAGCGCGAATGGTGTATCCACGGCAAGTATCAGAACCTCAGGAGTGGTGACAGCTTCCATTCCCGACGCGATTGCGGCAACCGGCCCCGCACCGGGTGGGTCCTCACGCGTGTAGGTGACTTCGGGCCAAGTGTCGACAGATTCACCCACCACGACCACGGGAATTTCACTGGGGATTTGTTTTAGAGTGAAAGCGAGCAATGTGTCGCCCCCAAATTCCAGGCTGGCTTTATCCATGCCCATCCGCAGGCTTGACCCTCCAGTGAGCAAAATCACACTTCGTTCGTCCCTATCCACAGTCACAAGACTAGTCGGGCAACTGTCAACAACCTCGGTCAAAAGCATGGCGGACTCTCAAATACTCGGGCAGAATGAGGTCATCACTTGAGATACTCGAGCTGATCGAAGGCCCGCGGAACACCCCCCGTTCCGCGGGTTTTCCTGTGTCACTAACGCAAACAATTTTTATCAGCGAAAACCAGGCAAAGTCGCATTAGGCCCGTGACTCAAACATGCCCAGAACCGCTGCAACCCCGAGAACTGATCGAGGTGCATAAGCCGTGCGCCACAAACCACCGTGATTAGCACCAACAACAAACAGATCCATTGGGTTTGCCAGTGTCGTGCTCGGGTTTGCAGCTGAGAGGGGGTTGCGCAGATCATGAACAAGTAACGCTGCCATCAACGCTGTCGAGGTGGCTGGTTCGAATACTTCAACACCGAACCTTCCGGCGCCAGCGTATGCAGCTGCAAGTGCTCGATTCTTAACAACAGATTGGGTCCGGGTTGCTGGGGCAAGATTAAGGGAAACGGGTACACCATTGGCGCGGGCAGCAAGGGCCCGCCAACGTTGAATTCTTTTCGCAAGTAAGTAGTTAGGACCTTGCTGGGGGACAAGGGAGTCGTTGAGTCCAACTTCCATTCCACTTTGAGTGAGATAAGTGCGCGGATAGTTCGGTTCGAACTGACCGAATGCGCGAAGTGGTGTTTGAAAAAATCCGCTAATGCCGCGGGCATCCCAACGCTTGCGCGATTCGTTGACGCACGACATGGGAACCATAAAGACATCAGTCGGGGTTGCCAGAAATGCAAGAGTGATGTCCTTACGTTGGGCGTCCAATTTCTTGAAGATCGCATCAACACTCATACTTAACGTTGCATGAGTGGGGCCGTCCGCGTAGGTGTAGTTGCCGAGAACAAATGGGTTCGGGATCTCATTGAGCCAGTTAGCAATTGCACCCGGCTGTTCAAGCAGGTCAACCCCACTGGAGGCTGACACAACATGGTCGTCTTCGCTGTGGACGGTGCCACCGGTGACAAAGGGCATGGCTCCGGACGTACCAGGACTGATGGGAATCCGGATTGAGCCTGAGGTGTTCCTAGCAATGCCAATTAGACGTTGCCAAATCTCAGGTCGAGGCAAGTCCAACGCATGGATACGTGCCCCCCATCGAAGCAATGATCGGGTCGGTGCCATTTCTGCCCCAGCGCCAAGGACTGCAATGTCGGTACCGGATAGGTCGAGCCAGGCGGGGTTGTCCATGAGCAGGTGTAGAGCAGTACCGAAACTAGGTTCTGCGATTCCGTCACTAACCCATTTATCAATTTGTCTGCGCAGGTCACTTCCAGAGATTCTCTGGCCTCGATAAGGAATGGAGAGGGTCCCCTCGCGGGAAGCGCGCCCGGCAACCGATACGGATTCAATTGGAGGAGTGGACTGATTCATCACTGAATCAAGGGGAATATCACCTTCGGGCTGAGCGAAAACAAAACGCCGATGGGCTGACTCCAACCCGGCATTAGATATCTCAATCGCAGCTATGGGAGTTTGCGAGGCTGCAATTACGATTTCACGAAGCGGTTCAATGTAGCCCTTGCGCCAATCCTTGGTGTGTTCAATTCGAGCAGCGAGTGCCGGATCAATTGCCCGCACAGAGTCTGCGAAAATTGCTCGGCCCGTTGCAGTCGTACTGCGTTTGTGGTCTCCACCTTGCGGAAAGTTCACACCCATTGGCTCATTATGGCTTAGCCATTGATCACTGATTTACATACTTCCCGGATTGCATCAAATGGTCCGGTGACATTGTTTCCACTGATTCCAAGGACCTATGCTCCACGCGACACTGAGTTTTGCGTTCGGCTGAGCAATACAGGGATGTGAAAACCCTCATCCATTGATCACGACTGCATGCTTTCCAGGAATTTCCTACGGTAGGGCATTAGTTCTTTGACGGTATCGATTCCGATTACACCGCAGATTTGGTTGGTGCTATCGAAGTACTCCACTATGCAGGGCCCGTCAACTTCACCACTGACAACTTTGCTGGTACTAGCGGCTCCGGGCAGGCCATAGGACTGTAATTGGAATTCATATTGATCGGACCAAAACGCTGGGAGAGCAAAGAACTCATCGGTTGGCACCTTGGATCCCACGAGTTCGGCTGCTAGGGCAGCACCGGCTCGTTTCCCAGTTTCTGTTGGCATATTCCAATGTTCAATGCGGCGTGTTTGATCACCATAAAACCTATTGGGATGGTTCGCGGCGTCGCCAACGGCGTAGATGGGAAGATCCGATCCCACGGCACGCATATTCGAATCGACAAGAACTCCGTTGTCAAGATTGAGGCCGTTGTCCCTCAGCCATTCCGTATTGGGAACGGAACCAATTGCCTCGACAACAACGTCGGCGGGTAGCGTTTCACCCGAATCAAGAGTCACACTTTCAATGTGGGTTCCGCCGTTGAACCGCGTAACGGTGTGACCTAGGTGAAAAGTGACACCCTTTTCTTCATGGCGCTTACGCATCGCAGCGCCAAGATCAGCGCCCATCGGCATGATCATGGGTTGATCATCAAGTGAAACCACGTACACCTGGGCGCCAAGCGCGGTCGCAGTTGCCGCAAGTTCGCAGCCGATAAACCCGCTGCCAATAATCACCACATTGCAGCCCGGCCTGATCGCTGCCTTCAATGAGTGTGCATCGTTAAGAGTTCTTAGGGTGTGCAACCCTTGCGTTGGACCGGGAATCGGTAGTACCCGTGGGCGGATACCGGTTGCAATGACGAGTGCATCAAATGAGTGAACCGACCCGTCCGCCAACGTTACCTCCCGCGTATCCGTGTCCAATTTTTCCGCGGCGCTGCCAAGGATCCAAGTCACATCAGCAACCGAGTCACGTTGCCGAAATTTGAGTTCGTCGTGCGAAAGTCCCGAGCTAAGCGCCTCTTTAGACAATGGCGGTCGGTTATACGGCTGGTATTCCTCGTCACCCACAATCACGATTTCCCCGATAAAGCCATTGGTTCTCAACGCTTCGGCAGTTCGGAGACCACCGAGTCCACCCCCAACAATTAGCACTCGCTTTTCACTCACATGAGCAGTATGACACTTGTCGTCGATCAATTTCTTTGGACGAATATTCAACGCAAAAAAATGGTGGGTTAGGTCGTGAGACGAGCCCGCTCGGCGACAAAAACACCCAGCAAGATCAAGGCCCCTCCGAGTACTTGGGTTAACGTAAGTGCCTCACCCAGAAGGAGCCAGGCGATCATGGTGGCAAAGAGTGGCTCGGTGAGGCCAACGGTTGATGCTTGCGAAGCGCGTAGGTGCCTCATCGAGGCCAGAACGAGTGAGAAAGTGATAACTGTTCCGAAGAGGATCATCCAAAGTGCCATAACCCAAATGGGAAAAGTTACATTCGCATCGCTGAGAGGTTCGGTATTTCCCGAGAGTGCATCCCAAGGGAATGCCCACCACGGTTGGGCAATTACCCAGAACAGCGAGGCAGCGGCGAACCCCCACAGGGTGAGAGATACAGGATCACGTGCATTCTCAACTCGCAGTTGTCTGTCACCTAAAATATAGAAGAGTGACAGCGACACGGCAGCGGCGAGAGCCGCTAAAACTCCGACCGCATTTAGTGCAAAACCTAGCCACACCTGAGCCACGAGCGCCAGACCAGTCAGTGCCATACCAAGGGCAACCCACACCGTCTTTTTCGTGGGTTCCCTCCACATAAAGCGAAACCACAAGGCAATCATGATGGGTGCGGTAAATTCGATGAGCAGTGCAACGCTGACCGGCAGGTAGGTCAGGGCCACGAAGTACAGGTATTGCGTCCCAGCAACACCCAAAATTCCATAGGCGAGCAGTATCGGAATTTCTTTCTTAGTTAAGCGTAAGGCGGTTGGGTTCCGAAGGCCGACATAGAGCAGTAACACAAGGAAGGCGCCCGTTACTCGAAGTTGAGATAGTCGAGCGGGGTCAATCCCGGTAAGCAATATGGATTTCGCGACAGTTCCATTTAACGCAAAAAGGAGCGCAGCGGTGAGGTAAAGCGCGTAGCCGGTAAATGGGTGTGGAGTTTTGTTAAGCGGAATTCCCGGTATTGGTTCAGCAATATCGCTCAACGAATCACTGACCGATACACATCAATTGTTGACTGGGCGATCGAATCCCATGCAAAGTCTTTGATCGCCCTTTCACGCCCAGTGGTCCCTAGTCGTTCTGCAAGTTCACTATCTGCAACGACCCGATTCACTTGGCGGGCAAAATCCACTTCGAATGCTGAGGGGTTGAATTGGTCATAATGGACAAGAATGCCCGTCTCGCCATCGATCACAACCTCAGGAATTCCTCCGACATCACTTGCAACCACCGGGGTTTCACACGCCATTGCCTCCAAGTTGACAATCCCCTGTGGCTCATAAATAGAGGGACAGGTGAAAACACTCGCGTGCGTGAGCAGTGAAATGAGTTCTGAACGGGGAACCTGCTCTTGAATCCAAATGACGTTGTCATTCCCGCGCAAATTTCTGAGCTCCCCGACAAGTTCGTGAACCTCGGCTGCAATCTCAGGTGTGTCAGGGGCCGAGGCACACAGGACTACTTGAATCTGCGGATCAAAATTCTTGGCAGCCTGCAGCAGGTGGGCTAGACCTTTTTGCTGAGTGATTCGGCCAACAAAAAGTGAATAGGGAGCCTGCGCATTGATGCCGTATCTGTTGACGGCCTCAAATGAGGGATCGGGTCGGTAAATATCGGTATTGATCCCGTTGTGAATCACATGAACTTTCACCGGGTCAATATTGGGATAGCAGTTGAGTACGTCGGCTTTCATTCCAGCTGACACAGCAATAACCGCTGCAGCCTGTTCATAAGCGCTTTTTTCAACCCACGAGGAGATCCGGTAACCCCCTCCGAGTTGCTCTTGTTTCCACGGCCGCAATGGTTCCAGCGAATGAGCGGTGATTACGAGTGGGATGTCGAGCAAGAGTGCTGCGCCTTGGCCGGCAAAGTTTGTGTACCAAGTGTGTGAGTGGACAAGGTCCACACGGTTCCGGGAAATTGCGTTGACCATGTCAAGGTTTACGCCGAGTGTCTCAAGGGCAGGGTTAGCGCCACTGAGAAACTCTGGAAAAGGGTGGGCGGTTGCATTGGCGAAACTGTCACCGAAGGCATGTACTTCCACCGCAATATGCTCGGCTAAGGCGGGAACCAGGTTGTCGACGTGGACGCCTGCACCCCCATAAATCTGTGGGGACCACTCTTTGGTCAACAGGGAAATTCGCACAGTGGAAGCCTAGAGCGATCAAACTTCAGGTGTGATTCAGGAGCCTTTAGTCGAAGCGGTGCGCGAGATCGGGGTTAGCCCGTAGGCTCTGGTCATGGCGGGTGACCCACGAGTTCTATGCATGGTGCTCGCAGGTGGTGAAGGAAAGCGACTAATGCCACTGACCGCCGACCGGGCAAAGCCAGCCGTCCCCTTCGGTGGTTCCTATCGACTAATCGACTTCGTGCTCTCTAATCTCATCAATGCGGGTCTGCGCCGTGTGTGCGTTTTGACCCAATACAAATCACACTCACTTGACCGACACATCACCCAAACCTGGCGCATGCCGACCTTACTGGGCGATTACGTGACGCCGGTGCCAGCACAGCAGCGCCTTGGACCAAGGTGGTTCACCGGGAGCGCCGATGCAATTTATCAAAGTTTGAACTTGGTTTATGACGAGAATCCAGATTATGTAGTGGTCTTCGGGGCCGACCATGTTTATCGTATGGATCCCATGCAAATGGTTGAAGCACATATTGACAGCGGTGCGGGCGTGACGGTTGCAGGACTGCGTCGTCCCAGGGCAGTTGCTAGCGAATTTGGCGTCATTGAGGTTGGTCCTGATGGACACAAAATCGCTAATTTCTTAGAAAAGCCGGTTGACCCACCGGGAATTCCGGGTTCACCCGAGGAAAGTTTCGTGTCAATGGGCAATTATGTTTTTAGCACCGATGTATTGCTCGATGCGCTCAAGGAAGACGCCGCCGATGGAAGTTCGGTACACGACATGGGTGGCAACATAATTCCGATGTTGACCGAGCAGGGTCGTGCATTTGTTTATGATTTTTC
>JAFMCP010000160.1 GCA_017857705.1 Candidatus Nanopelagicales bacterium | reverse complement strand
CACCTAAAGGTGAAATGGGGTCGGGCAAAACGTCATTAGCATTAAACCGCGTATAAATGGGAAAACGTTGATTGAGTTTCGTGCTGTCGATACACCAATCGTCACTGAGTTGCCCCTCGGGCATTTCATTGTCCATGGCAGGAATTTAAGCCATGAACACTGAAAGCACCTGCCAATTAGTAATAATTTCCGATGATCGGTTAGGAAAGACCGCCACCGGAAAACCACCGGTTCATTCGATCCATATTCGCTTCGGCCACCGGCTCCAGGAGAAAACCTGATGGTGATCTGACGTAGGAGAACGACCCGAAGCCTTCATCGGGTGAAACCTGACTGCACACCAACGTCCAGCCTCGCGAAATCAGATCTGTGGTCAAGCTCGGGACGTCCGCCCAGACACCTGCGTGGTGATTGTTTTCTGCATCTCCGAACCACCATGGAGTTCCCTTTGGACCTTCGATCAACTCAACATGTTGCGGGCCTTGGGTCGAGTAACAAAACTTCAATGGCACCAGCCGTTGTCCGTGTTCGGGAGTCCAAATCCTCTGGTCCTCTCGCGAGACGACTTCGGTCCACTCCAAACCCAGTCCAGCACCCATCTCCAACATGGCGGCATCAATGTCGGGAACAAGGTTTCCAACGTGGAACATGCGAGTTGTGTAGTCGTACAAGGCTGCCTCCGGATTAATAATAAATAAATACAATTTTTAATATTCAATGGACAATATCAGTTTCGATATCTATGTCTTGATGTGTCAACGCTGAGCGCGATAGGTCTCCACATCAAAATAGTCGCGCCACAAACTAACTTTGTCACCACGAACTTCGAACACGGCTGCGATCGGGATTTCAATCCACTTGTCATCGACGAGGAATCGGTCGGTTCGCTCATTCATCACGGTGTTACCCGATGCGACTTGGCGGTGAACCACCCACTCAACTTGCGAAGCGGCCTCGGTGACACCCCCAGAAAGCACGCTCCGAACACCTTCTTCTCCAAATACTTTTCCAATCGGAACATTGTCGTATTCAATGTCGTTGGTGACGAGTTCAGCGACCGCATCAAGGTCACGGGTCTCACATGCTCGAATGAGTGCCGTTACCACTTCCTCGGGAGTCATCAAAGCGCTGTGCGACGATGCACACGAACAGGCAGTTCGGTGAGTCCACGAAGCGCGTAGCTCGGACCGTACGTCAATGCGTCTCGGTCAACTACTTCCAGTGCAGTGACGTTGTTTGCCAATGCACGCAAGGCAGATGCGGACTCAATGCGAGCAAGACCCGATCCAACGCATACGTGAATGCCGTGTCCAAAGGCGAGGTGTTCTTTAACATTTTCGCGCAATGGATCAAACTCATCAGGGTTAGTAAAGGTGGCATCATCGCGATTGGCCGACGAGTACGCAAGGAACAGTGTGCTGCCCTTGGGTATCGCGGTCCCGCCAAATTCGGTGTCACACGTTGTTACCCGGAACAGACCCATCACGGGCGAAGCAAGTCGGATTCCTTCTTCAACTACGCCGCGACGAAACTTTGCGTCATCACGTAAACGGTCCCACACATCAGGCTCACGATCCCTGAGGTCGTCGATATGCAACAAGATGTCAGCGAGGGAACGAATTGTTGTTTCGTTGCCTGCCACAATCAGCTCTCGGATCAACCACACCAACTCCTGATTTGTCAGTGGTGTTTCACCCTCTTCTGTTTTCACCAAGGTCGACAGCAAATCGTCCTGCGGATTAGCGCGGCGTTCATCGAGAATCTCGCAGATCACTTGCTGGAACTCCAAAATGTCGCGTTCCACTTCAAGCCAGCGTTCTGCACTGAGTTTTCCACCCATCGAAGCGTTTGATGAGTCCGACCACCGGCGCAGGTCATCACGATAACGATCATCGATACCTAAAATTCGCATGATCGCCCAGACGGGTAAGGGAATCGTGATCTGTTCCATGCCGTCAACGATCTCGTTGTCCGGCAAGGCGGCAGCTATCTGATCGGCCACTTCGTCTACAAGCGGTTCCATCCAGGCAAGTGCCCGAACAGTGAATGCGCGGTTCACCATCTTGCGGTAGCGGGTGTGCTGTGGTGGATCGTTCGTGCCAAGCGCCGGAGAGTACGGGTACCCCTGGGCTCGGATCTCTTCGATTTCTTCGAGCACCTCGGCGGGTGGATCGGTGCGACGGGCAGGTGGCAATACATTGGAAAAACGAACCGGGTCCATCAGTGCCTCGCGAACCAACGCCCATGTTGTGACAAAAAACAAACCGGGCTGGTCGGGGATTTCATAGACCGGTGAATCCGCTCGCAGCATCGCGTAAGTGGGGAACGGGTTCTGGTAGAAGTCATCAGAGTGCGGATTGACATGCGGCAGTGATGTCGACGCTGTCGACGTTGGCAAAGTCTCGGTCATCACTGCACCATAGAGGAAACCTTGGTCTGAGGCAACGGATTTTCATGTGATACCGAACGCCTCAATATTTATTTATTTATTCCTAGACTTCTATTCACTGACCTTCACATCTTTCATGGCGCTGATACCGTCCCACCATGACTCACGAGC